>CAJMOM010000030.1:0-13879 GCA_905215005.1 uncultured bacterium
GCGGTGCCGCCGAGGTCGCCGGCGCCGTAGGGGCAGTCGCCACGGCGGCAGACGTGCTAGCCGAAACCTCGAGCAATGCCGAGGCCATGGCAAACGCATACGGCGTGACGATTCCAAGCGTCAAGAAGCAGGTCATAGCTCTCGCGGTGGCGCCCGCCATTGTGCTGCTTGGCGTCTACATCCCGCAGTTTGTCCAGGGAAATAACGCGCTTCAGGTAAGAAAGACTGCAGCCGCCGAGCAGCTCGCCATCGCGCAAGATGCCTTGGAGCCCGTGTGCGAACGCGTCGCAGCAGACGACCCATACGAGTCGTATCACGACTACGGCTACCGCATAATCGGCTATCTACGCGATAATGACCTCGGCGCTCAAGCAGCCTATATCTACCTTTCTTTTGATGTAGACGGCACGCTCACGGACGTCGATTACGTCAGTCAGATCGACCCCGAGGCAAGCCTTGCAGACAACCTCGCCCGCGCCGAGCAGGATATCGCGACGCTCTGTGCCCCGCTCAATGGGCTGGACGTTTCCGTTGCCACACCGGGCCTCCTCACGCCATGCAGCCTGTCGGATGAATTTAAGCAGGCATTTTTAGCCGGCTCCCTATATGAAGAAATCAGCGCCAAGACGGAGGGCGAATCCATCAGGTCGTACTACGCCTTTGACACCGAGCCCAAAGAAGAGTTCGACGAATACACCCATCCGGAAATTAGGCTCATGCTCTCTGCAAAGAAGAACTAAAGGCTTACGCTCTAATTGCCGCTCGCGAACATCGTCTATATCTCGAGGTCTAATACTTTTCCGAGAAGTGAACGGCTGTATTTGGACCCCCGAAGCATCGACATTTTTAGACGTCAAACCCGCAGGATTTGACTGGCAAAACCGCAGGAAATTGCATCTCGAAAGCGCCGATGCTTCGGGGGTCCGTTTTTACTCGTTCACTTCTCGGAAAAGTATTAGACCCCGATTTCGCAAAGGTCTCATGTGACAAAGGGACCGTTCCTTTGTCACATTATTCGGAGCGCAGGGCTTCTACGGGGTCTTTCTTGGATGCGCTGCGGGCCGGCAGCAGACCGGCAACGACCGTCAGCAGCACCGAAATTGCAATGAGCACCAGCGCATCCTGCACGGGCAGGCTCATCAGATTGGGTACCTGTTTGGCAGTAAGCGCCCAGGCATTAACCGGAAAGCTCACGGCCACCACCACGACAACAGCAAAGACGCCGGCAATGAGGCCCTCGATAAAGGTCTCGGCATTGAATACGTTGGCCACGTTACGCTTCGACGCGCCGATCGCACGCAGGATGCCAATCTCCTTTTTGCGTTCCAGCACGCTGATGTAGGTGATGATGCCGATCATGATGGAGCTCACCACCAGGCTGATACTCACGAATGCGATCAGCACCAAGCTGATGGTGTTCACGATGTCGGTCACCGAGCCCATGATGATGCCCATGTAGTCGGTGTACGAAATTGCCCGATCATCATGGCCAGCGGCTTTGACCTGCTTGTTGTACGCATCGATGTGATCGAGTACGCGCTCCTTGGCCTCAAAGTCGCGCGGGAAAATCTTGACCGAGATGGGGTCTGCCTCGTCCGCATAGCCCAACGTGGTCAGATTGTTGTCGTAAGTGAGCTTCGACGCCTTCGCATAGCTCATCATGAGCGAGCTCAGGTCCTCGGCGTCCATGTTGAAGTGGATGGCATGAGCAAAGGCACTCGCATCCACGCGCATGGCGCTCGCCAGGTTAGCAAAACTCGAAGACATCTGCGTCGCCATCTGGTCCATAAGCCCTGCCGCGCCCGCCTTGAGCTGGGATGATACCGTCGACGCTATCTGCTCGCTGATTGCCTTCATCACCTGATCCATAGCCTGCTGCAGATACGGAGCCAGCTGCTTTAGCACATAGTCGCTCATCGCCTGCTGCAGACGCTCGGCCAGGGCATCGCCGCCGAGCGCTTTGAGCTGGACCAGGATTTGCTGAGCTGTGTCATCATTCTCAAGATACGTCGAGAATGCGGCAGAGAGCTTTGACGCGTCCTTAAGATCTTCGGGCGACAGCGCCTTAAACTGATCAGACTGCAAAAAGCCCTCAAACAGCTGGTTGGCTAGTGTTCCCACCTGCTGCATTTGCTCGGGCGTGAGTTCCAGACCGTCAAAGATACCCGAGAAATCTGGGGTTGGCGCTTTTGCCATGATGTCGCTGAAGTCGATGTCCTTGCCAACGCCCGAAAGGTCAATGTCCAGCCCCGACAGATCGATGCCAGAAAGGTCCATACCGCCGGCCGCACCCGAAAGTGCAGACGTATCGAACGAGAACGCGCTCTTGAGCGCCGCCTCGTCCACACTGAACATGCTGCCCAGATCCACGCCTTGCTTGGCCTCGCCTTGCAGTTCGTCGAAGGTTTTGCCCGTAAAGACATCCGTCTCGGGGTGGTCGAGTTGCTCCTGCACAATCTGCGAATCGGCGGCGCGCTCCATAAGCTGGCGAGTCAGCGCATGCGTATAGGCAATGCCCGGAGACAACGCACTCGCATTGGCCGTCTCGTTAGGTCGCACCACGCCCACAATGTGCACGTCGATACCGTCGGCAACCTTGGCGGCCATAAAGTCGGTGTCACCAGACATGTCGGTCCACATGCCGGTCTCTTCGTTTTTGCGATAGGCATCGGCCGGCGACAGCACCTTAAACGTCGTGGACAACGCATCATCGTAGGTAAAGTCGGCGCCGGTCTCGGGCGTCTCGATCTTACCGTCGGCCGTCATGGCACTGTTTACCAGATTGTTGAGCTCATCGATATCCAGCGCACCGATGCTGTAGAGCGTATAGTCGCCCACCGTACCGCGGCTCGAAAGCACCATTACGGCTTCGTTGGCAGACGTGGGCCAATGACCGGCGACGACATCGTACTGGCTGTCGAGCAGGCTCTGGTCTTCAATCATCTCGTTAAAGACCGAGGTTCCCATGGATTCCATGCTCACCGTTGCCGCCGAGCTCGCGCCTCCGCTCATGGCCTCGGTCATGGCGTTGGGCACCAGCCGGACAGGCTTCTCATCGCCCTTGCCGGCACGATAGACAACCGGCGATACACCGTAGCCGTACTGAATGGCGTTGACCTCTTTATCAATGCCGTCGCCACCGGCATCGAGCCATGCCTTAAAGCTCGTCATGTCGTTGGACTTAACGCTCGCAAACATATCCTTTACGGCCGTGACCACAGGAATCTTATCGGTTCCCTTAGCCTTGCCGCCGGCACTGTCGTCGGACGAATCCACGTTTTCAGGCGAGTCATCATCCGCAGCCCCCTGTCCGCCCATCATGGACGACAGGTCGTAATCCTGCTTGGAAATGGTGAGCGGGTAGCTCGAGAGCGTATCCTCCTCGACCTTTTTGATGTAGCCGTTTACGCCGTTGGACAGCGCCAGAATCGCCGCAATACCGATAATGCCAATCGACCCCGCAAAGGCAGTCATGGCCGTGCGGCCCTTCTTGGTCATGAGGTTTCGGGCAGAAAGCCCCAGCGCCGTCACAAAGCTCATCGAGGTTTTGCGCGTAGGCTTGGCCTCGCGGCGCGTGGCGTCAGCGACATCGAAAGGGTCGGAATCGTCGGTGATCTTGCCGTCCGCCAGGTTAACAATGCGCGTGGCGTACTGGTACGCCAGCTCGGGATTGTGCGTGACCATGATGACCAGGCGGTCGCGCGCCACGTCCTTGAGCAGGTCCATGACCTGTACGGATGTCGCTGAATCCAAAGCGCCGGTCGGCTCGTCTGCCAGCACAATCTCGGGATCATTAATCAGGGCGCGGGCGATGGCCACGCGCTGCATCTGCCCGCCCGAAAGCTGGCTCGGGCGCTTGTTAACGTGCTCGCCCAGGCCGACTTTCTCCAACGCCTCGCGCGCACGCTGGCGGCGCTCGGCATGCCCCACGCCCGTGAGCGTAAGCGCCAGCTCCACATTTTCCAAAATGGTCTGATGCGGAATGAGGTTATAGCTCTGGAACACAAAGCCGATGCGGTTGTTGCGATAGGCATCCCAATCGCGATCGTGAAAGTCCTTGGTCGAAATACCGTCGATCAGCAGATCACCGGAATCAAAGTGATCGAGTCCACCGATAACGTTGAGCATCGTAGTTTTACCCGAGCCCGAGGGACCCAGAATGGCCACGAACTCGTTGTCGCGAAAAGCCAGGCTTACGCTGTCGAGCGCCACCTGCGTAAACGACTGGGTAACGTACCTTTTGCAAATACCTTTGAGCTCCAACATGGACGGCAACCTCTCCTGCGCAGGCACCCTGCCCGCTCTCCCCCGCCATTCGTATTCGACGCGTTTGTCCTACTCTATCCCCATTTTTCACCGACACCAGTGAGGAATGTAGGGAACCGCATCAAAAAACGAACGGGACGGCGCCCAAAAAAGAGGCCCCAAGTGGGGCCTCTATATGGTGGAGATTATCTTGAAAGGCAGCGGACTACTCCGCACAGCGACACACGATCCTCGCGATGCTTTACGTGTTTTTTACTGCTCGCTATTCGCAATCGCCTGGTCGATAAGTTTGTTGAGTGCTGCGCGTTGCTCGGCGGAGCTGATGGCTCCCACGATTGGATCCCCTACGATATTGCCATTCTGATCGATGACATACGTTGTCGGGAACGAGAACAAATTTGACGTAAACTTACCGGCCTCGCTATCCGACTTGAACCAGATGTTCTTATATGTCACGCCCTTCTTGCTCAGCACGTCCTTGGCATCTGCAATCTCGCCCTTGTTGCCATCGAGCGTAAAGGAATTGACGCCCACGACCTGACCGCCCTTCTCGGCAAGCTCCTTATTCAAATTCTCAAGATCACCCAGCTCGCTCACACACGGCTTGCAAGTGGTGAACCAGAAGTTCATGACGGTGACCTTGTTCTTGGAGAACAGCTCGTCGCTGCTCACGTCGTTGCCATCCAGGTCCTTGCCCGTAAAGCTGGGGAACTTCGTCGCCTCGCTCGAAGCATTGGCACCAGCCGTCATGCCAGCGGCCGAAGCGTCGACGCTCTCGCCTGCGCTCGGCGTGCTTCCACAGCCGGGGAACTCCTTCTCCAAGCTCTCGAGCTTGTCCTCGATCTCCTTGATCTGCTGCGCACCAGCCTTGAGCGTCTTAAGCTCATCCGCCGTGAACTCATCCTTGGCGCCGTCGATGGTCTTGAGCAGGAAATCGCCGTAATTGCTGCCGTCCTCAATCATTGCCGAGTCTTTATTTGCCGCATTGAATACCTTTCCCCACAGTGCGTTATCACTCGAAAGGATATCGTTCTCCTTCTGCATGAGCTTCGCATACAGCTCGGCGGCCTCGTCGGCATTGGTCGGCTTCTGCGCAGTGAGTTCTGCGATCTTAGGATCGGAGCTCGCAGATTCGCTCGCATTGCCACCGGGCGCCGAACATGCCACAAGGCACAAGGCCAATACCGGCACCATAAACAGGGCCGCAATCTTAGAAAGCTTCATGGTCATTCCTCCGTTTTGTCGAAGCTTGTTTACTTTTTATCGGCGGTCAAGGGAAGCTTTTCCGCCGACACATCCAGGCCATAGCGATAGCTGATGGCATCGACAGGACAGGCCCCAATGCACTTTCCGCACCGGATACATTCGGCATGATTGGGCGCGCGGACCACATCAACGTCCATCTGACAAACCCTTGAACACTTGCCGCACGAGACGCATTTGCACGCGTCAACCTGAATCCCCAACAAGGACACCCTATTCATGAGCGCATAGAATGCGCCGAGCGGGCAAATCCATTTGCAGAAGGGGCGATAGAACAAAACGCTCAGCACTACTACGGCAATGAGAACGGCAAGTTTCCAGGTAAAGAGCTGCCCCAGCGCAGATCGAATGCCGGCGTTGGCAATGGCCAGCGGAATGGCGCCCTCGAGCACGCCCTGCGGACAGACGTATTTGCAAAAGAACGGATCTCCCATCCCCAGGTCGTTGACCACCAGCACAGGCAGCAATACCACAGCAAACAGCAGCACGAAGTATTTGATATACGTAAGCGCCTTGAGTCTTTTCGTGGAGAACTTTTTGCCGGGAATCTTGTGAAGCAGCTCCTGCAGCCAGCCAAACGGGCACAGAAAGCCGCATACAAAGCGTCCCAGCAGCACGCCGAGCAAAATGAGCGTACCGGTAACGTAGTAGGAGAAGTTAAACTTAGATGAACCCACCACCGATTGGAACGACCCGATGGGGCACGCGCCCGATGCCGCGGGGCACGAATAGCAGTTAAGCCCGGGTACGCAGACTGTTTTTCCCGCGCCCTGATAGATGCCGCCTTTGGCAAAGTTTGGCAGGTGAATGTTGGTAATAAGCGTTGCCGCCGCCTGAATGAATCCGCGAAATCGGGCCAAAACATGCGACACAGTGTTTTTTCTTTTATCCAATTCCGATACACTCCAAGCACAGCCTAATCGCCTTGGCCAGCACGGCATCCGCCTCGCCGCGCATAACGCCAAAGCACACCATGGCCACACCGACGATCAGCAACGCAACCTGCATCACAGGTTTTATCGCTTTGAACAACCTGACCACTCCTTTCGTCACACGACCTATTGGACCATATCGACTATAAAATCCGTGTTAAGCGCGATTTGAAATGTGCAAGGAGACTGTTATGCGTATTTTAATCGTCGAGGACGAGCGGGCGCTGTGTGACGCAATCGCGCGCAGCTTGCGAAACTTGGCGTACAGCGTCGACTGCTGTCACGACGGACAGGAGGCGCTCGACCTACTGGACGTTGAGGCCTTCGACCTCGTGGTACTCGACCTCAACCTTCCCCGTATCGACGGCATGACCGTACTCAGGGAACTTAGGAAAACTGACTGTGAGACTAAGGTACTGATTCTGTCCGCACGCGGCGAAGTATCCGATAAAGTCGCCGGACTCGATGCCGGCGCCAACGATTACCTCACCAAGCCGTTTCATCTGGACGAGCTTGCGGCAAGGATCCGCAGCCTTACCCTCAGACGCTTTACACAAACCGACATAGTTTTAACCTGCGGAAAGCTCAGCTTTGACACCAAGGCGCGCATCGCTTCCGTGGACAGCGAGGCTTTATCTCTTACGCGCAAGGAAACGGGAATCTTGGAATACCTGATGCTTAATCAGGGACGTCCGGTTAGTCAAGAGGAGCTTATCGAACACGTTTGGGATAGCAGCGTGAACAGCTTTAGCAACGCAACCCGCGTTCATATCTCGTCACTCCGCAAAAAGCTACGCAGCGCTTTGGGATACGACCCGATTCGCAATCGGATTGGAGAGGGCTACGTTATGGAGGATAGCGAATGAAAAGGCTTTCGCTGCAATGGCGCATAACGATTATGACGGCACTGCTCACGTGTGCGGCATGCGTGCTGACGAACTGCCTGGTCGGCTATACGGGCATGCGCTACATGGATGCCATCGGCAGTAACATCTCGGCCTTTAACGCAACCGGCGAAGATTCGCCCCAGGCGTTCGACCCAACGAAAGCGACCCCCGATGACAAGGTCACGATCGTCGTAAACGACGCACAAGAGTCTTTTGGCACGACAACCTGGTGCATCACGGCTGGAGTCACACTCCTTGGCGGCGTGCTGGCATACTTTGTGAGCGGCCGTGCACTCAAACCGCTACGGGCTTTTGCGGCCCAGGTTGAGCGTGTGCAGCCTGACAACCTAAGCGAAATCAGACTCAGTGAAGATGTGCCCACCGAGCTACAACGATGCAGCGCCTCTTTCAACGACATGATCGCCCGTCTTGGCGAAGGGTTCTCTGCACAGCGTCAGTTTACCGGCAACGCCGCACACGAGCTGCGCACCCCGCTCGCCCTTATGCAAGCACAGATTGAACTATTCATCTCCGAGCACTCCGGTTTGCAACCCGAAACAGCCGAGCTACTCGGCCTGCTACAAGAACAAACCGAGCGCATGTCTCGAATGGCCAAGGTATTGCTCGAGATGAGTGAGCTCCGCAGCGTTCCTTGCGAGGACGATGTGGAGCTTGGCCCCTTGTCCGAAGAGGTCCTCACCGACCTTGCGCCACTTGCCGAGAATAAGGGCGTAGCCCTCAATTGTGCTGGAGACGCTTTAGTAATCGGGAGCGACACGCTCCTCTATCGGCTGGTGTTTAACCTGGTCGAAAATGCCATCCATTACAGCCGCCCCGGCTCGACTGTCAACGTCTCCATCTGCGACAACGACAGCCACGTGCTCCTACGAGTCAAAGATGAGGGCCCGGGAATACCCAAGAAGTACCGAGAGAGCATCTTCCAGCCGTTCTTTCGTCTAGACAAATCCCGCAGCAGGGCATACGGCGGTGCAGGACTCGGACTAGCGCTCGTTTGGGAGATTGCAACGCTTCACGGTGGCACGGTAGAGGTCGAAGCAAGTTCTGAGAACGGGACCACCATGCTCGTAAGCCTTCCAAAACGATCCGCAGCGTTAACCGAACAGTAAAACGAAAGGGGTCCCGAGCAACAGGAGTACAATTGCTGCTATTGTTGCCAGCTGTTGGGAGATGGAAGATGGACTGCGATAGCTACCCACGCGTTCCCATGCCGTTGATGTGCACCGCCTTTGTGCCGGGGCAGATTGACGCTGCGGTTGCAGGCATTTCCGACCCCGATTCGCGCGCCATCGCCACGGCAGAAGCGCTGTACTTTCGCGGACAGGCCGCCCTCGCTGCCAAGACGGCGCACCCCTATCTTGACGCCACCGATCCCGCGCTGCGCTATTCCGCATGCTTTATCTGCGGATACGCCAGCCTGTCGCTCAACCGCATCGCCAATGCCCGCCGTTGCCTTGCGGGCATCCTCGATACACCGACCGACGAGGAATCGCCCGCCGTCCACGCCACGCATATCCTGTTCGCCTCGGCCGCGAGCGTCCTGCTGCACTTGCCTTCCCCGTATTCCGCCGAAGAGTTTTATCCGCTTGCGGCGCATCTGCCCGAAGGCCTGCGCCTGTTCGCCAGCTACGTGATGGCGCATGCCCTGTACCTGCGCGGCGAATATGGCCGCAGTCTGGGCATGGCGGAAAACGCCCTGATCATGAAACAAGGGAGCTATCCCATCTCGGAGCTGTTCCTGCACCTGGCAGCTTCCATGGCATGCATGAGCCTCAAGGACATCGACGCCGCAAAAACGCACTTCGGAGCTGCTTGGGACATTGCGCGTCCCGACGGCCTTATTGAGCTCATTGGCGAGCATCACGGTCTTTTACAGGGGCTTATCGAGGCATGCTTAAAATCGCAATACCCTGACGATTTTGCGCGCATTATCGAAATCACGTATCGATTCAGCTACGGCTGGCGGCGCATCCACAACCCCGATTCGGGCGAGGACGTTGCCGACGATTTAACGACCACGGAGTTCACCATGGCCATGCTCGCCTGCCGCGGATGGACCAACGCCGAAATCGCACGCCATATGGGAGTATCGCCGGGCACTGTCAAAAACCGCCTATCCAGTGTGTATGCAAAGCTTGGCATCGGCACGCGCACCGAACTGGTCGCGCATATGCTGCGTTAGCGGCCAGACTGTCTAGCGCAGCATGCGCGCTCCGGAGCCCCGGCGCTTCGCTCGCTCAAATTGGACATTTTGGCCCTCGGACGGCACTACCGTGACAGGATGCCTTCTCGCAAAATTGGATTATTTCCACCGATACCTGCGGGATGGGAGCCAAAGATGCTTGATCGCCGTTCGTTACTTGTTGCCGGAGTGTCCTCGCTGGCGAGCATTATGTTGCCGCGCGTGCCGGGAAGCGCAAACGCCTTCATATTGCCGTTCGTGGCCACCGAAGCCTATGCCGACGAAAAAGACCCCTTCAGGGTGCTCGTTCTCTCGCGCACCATGTTTGGTGTGGTCGTGGTCGACGTCGCCAACAAGAATACGCCCATCACGGGTGCCCAGGTCACACTCACATCGCGCTATGCCGCAGGCAAGCAGCTCACCGCCGCTACCGATGACGAAGGCACGGCCATCTTTGAGGTCGCGCCGCTTTCAGAAGGCTACGTGGACGAGGCGACGCTTCTCGACGCGTATGACTTTAACGGCGGCATCTCCATTAGCATGGCGGGCTACCGCGATGTCGAGATTCCCCTCGCGCGTGTCCAAGGCGGCACCGCCATTACCGCACCCACACGTCCGCTCTCCGATGGCGAGCCGTACTTTCGCCAGCTCACATTCGACGAATGGGACATCCAGTACGCCGACGCCACGTTTATGGCAATGCCAGCGGACGAAGCAGCAAACGATCAGCCCGACACGCACGCTTTTACCGTGCAGGCCCATCTGCCGCAGGGCGGGCAGGCAACGTTGCATATCAATAAAGTGATGCCCGCTGCGGGCAGCTCATCCGAAACCGCCACGCAGATTGGCCAAGTCAAGGCCAGCGCATCGGGCGCGGATAATCTGGCGACGTTCACGCTCGAAGACAAGTTCCTCGACGCGGCATCGAGCCTTCTGGAAGAAGGATGCAAGCTGCGCTTTGTCCTCGACTACCAGGGCAAAACCTACACACTCTCCTCCCCCATGGCCGTTGTCACTGCGCCGGCGGCAAAGGCGGAATCCGGATCGACCACTATCGTCCCCACCACCATGGACCAAGAGATCACTCCGTTTGATTTCCCCGCGGCGTTTCCCGGCATCGGCGGCAATAAGTTCACGTGTTGGATGCCCACATTTCCGATCCTCTTCGATTTCTCGTTTGCTGGATACGTGCTGTTTGGCGGAGGATACAAACCAGCCAGCTATATGAACGATTCGGGCAACCCTGATCCGGAATACTGGAAGAAATCGCCGCGTGAGTCGGGCGCCAAGCAGGCAAACCGCTACCTCGACGAGATGGAGGGGAAGTGGAATCAGTACAAAAGTATGAGTGCCGGTTCGGGCACCGATCCAAGAAACACCAAGCTCCTTCGTCACCATTGCACGCCGCTGTTCACGATGGATATCGCCACACAGCTGTACGGCTCGCTCGCCTACGATTGGGTGGGCAAAACCTGGGGTTACAACAACGACCCCGCATACGGCAATATTAAGGCCCTCTTCCAGGTAAGAACCGACCTCAATTGGGCCGAGCAGTTTACCCTAGGACCGGTGCCGTTTTTCCTAAACGTCAACCCCTGGGTGCTGGCGAAGCTGGCGCTCGCCGTGGGCGCCCACACGCACGGCAGCGGCGCGGCGTTTTTCAAGAACATTTCGCTCGACTATTCAAACACGTCGGGCTCGTTCACCATCCAGATCGGGCTTGCCGTCACCTTTGGCGCCGGCGTTGCAGGCGTCGCTTCGTCTGCCGTGCGCGGCGCCGCATCCCTCACGCTGTTCATTGGGTACGAGAAGGCAGATGGACACCAGCTTCCGCGACTGCGTGTAGGTGCAGACGTCGATGTCGATGTAATACTCCAGTTCGTAATGTTCAAGTGGACCACCAAGGCTTGGTCGGGGTCGTGGCCCACACTCATCGATTCGTGGAATATGTCGGTGAACAATGGCGACCAGTATGTGCTCCAGCGCTCTGAGCTCGCATTGGATGGAGATACGCCTTATACGCTGGATGCCCGCTTCGGCTCGGCCGGCAACGCCGAGGCGGGTGGTGTGCCGCAATTTATCGCATCGGCCACCATCGTCACCAACGCCGAACTGCTCGCACGCGCCGAGGTTAAGGCCACTGCCGTAAACGCCGCGCCTGTCGTGCGCGATTGGGATCAAGCGGTCACGCGCATTGAGCTCGAGGCGGATGCAGAAAGCGACGACACGGGACAGATCGAGCATTTCGTCCATGCACTGATAGAGAACGACGAAAACGCCGCGCCGATGTATGAGTACACCTACATCGGTCAGGCAACGAACACCGTTGCCGACCCGAACGCCGATTCTGCCGGCGTGTCGGAGGACGAGCGTGGCGGCATCAAGCCCTCGAGCGACAACGTGCTGTTCGCTGGCGTGCTCAGCGAAGCCCACATGAAGCTGGCAATGATTGCCGGCGTAGAATGCCTGTTCCGTATCGCCTCGGTGCGCTACGGCGACAATGGTCGCTCGCGCCTGGTGGTACACACAAAGGCAAACGGAACGTGGTCCGCTCCCACGCCTGTGGACTTTCCCCTTGGGTTTGGCGAGGGCGACGTGGAGCGCGACAGCATATACGATTACGACTTCGACGTAGTGGAATATACGGACGGAAGAGGAAACCAGGACGCCTACGTGCTGCTGGTCTCGGGCGAGCGCCCCGCCGGCGACGACACCCTTTTCGATATGGCAAGCACAGCCGGCATACTGTCCGTTGTGCGCCTGCGCATAAGCAACGACGGAGTTCGCGTGGTATCGCACACGTCGTGGCGCAGCATCTCGCGCGGCCGCCTTCAGGAGGATGGCTACCATTGCCTGCAGTGCCCACGCATCACGGTGGGCAAGACACTTGTCAACGGGCGCCTGTCGGGCGCCCACCTCCACCGCCGCGGAACCACCGCAGAAAAGGCGCTCGGCAGCGAGGCCGAGGTTGCGCTGGAGTGCTTTACCCTGTGGTCGGACGTTTCGGGCGACAGCCTGACGTTCCGCCAAGTTCTCCGCTTTCCGCAGGCACCGTCGAGCATCGAGCTCGGCGCGCCCGAGAATATCAACGGCAAAATGGTGGTGCCCGTTGCATACGAGACCGCAGGCGGTTGTGGCTGTGCATCGTACGCCGTGATCGGCCAGTCCATTGCGGGCTGGGGCGTTATGTCGCCAGATGCCACAGTACCCCACGCGGTGCCGTGGCCGCAGCACACGGGCTTTTTGGCTACCGTCAACGAGCAACTGCAGCATATTACTTGGACGCGAGGCGCATCGGTATTTGCAACGCAGCCCGTGGGTGCCGCAGGCTGCGGCCCGGCATCGTTTAGCGTAAGCAACAACGGCAGGTGCGTGCTCTATGTAGAGAACACCGATGGCAAGGTGGGACAAACCTACGACGAAGAAGGCAACCCGGTAGCAGTGATGGGCAAGCACTTCCGCATCTTCGCCAGCACCTTGGCAGGCGATCTGTTCACGGAGCCGTTCGTGATGTGCGAGCTGGACCATCCCGTCGATCAGATAACGACATTTTTGACGTCGGGGAGCATGCTCTCCGCGCTCGCCACGCACATTGTGAGCGCGGAGAAGAGCGAGGCAGAACTACACGGCATCGAAGTGCCCTTGGTGGCGTGTGCCACTCCGACGGGCGCAGTCGCTACCTCGGGCGCGGTGGTGCCCGGAGCAGCAGGCGAATCCTTCATGGTCACGGTGCGAAACGACGGCAACACCTTACTGACCGCCGGCACGATCGATCTGTACCGAGAGGGCTCCAGTCAGCCGTTCTCCAGCGCATCCATCGGGTTCGGAGTGAACGCACGCATGGCATCGATCTACGATCCAGAGCTTGCCGAGGACGCTTCGGCCAACGACATGACACACGTGAAGTACACGCTCGAGACGCTGGGCGCACATTTTGCAACGCACCCGCTGGTAGCCGACAGTGGCAACGCCGTGCTGGCACCGGGTTGCACGGCACAGTTCCGCATGAGCTTCGCCATCCCCGAGAGTTGGAGCGACGAGGTGGGCAAACGCGTAACGCTATATGCGAAGGCGCGTAATCTGGTGGCGCTCGATCCCGTAACGCTCGAGGAAATTCGACCGGGCGCAAACTCGGCGCTGGGTGCCGTGCTGCACGAGCTTCATGTGCCCGACGCGGCATGCGAACGCTCAGAAGTTCAGGTCGGCGTATACGACAGCGCGGATACGACAGGACTTCACGATGCACCGATGACGGCGGACGGCGGTGGCGGCTCGAGTGGCGGCGGTACTGACAAGGGCGGCGGCTCCGGCGGAAGCAGCTCCAGCAGTGG
>CAJMOM010000031.1:0-13524 GCA_905215005.1 uncultured bacterium
GGCGGGAACAGCGGTCAGGCTCTGGCCGAAGGTTACGGTTTTCAGGCCGGAGCAGCCGTCGAAGGCGTGCTCACCCAGGGGGGTGAAGCCATCGGGCAGGGCGATGGCCAGCCCAGTAGAGACCAGACGGCGTTCGAAGGGCTTCAGCACGCAGTCCTCGTTGGAGCGCAGATCCAAGCCGGCATCGGTGGGATGGGCGTATTTGGGAAGCTCGACGGTGGGGTCGAGACGCTTTATGTTGACGGTAATATTGGACATGGAATCACCTTAGCTTGTCGAGCTCTTGCAGAAACTCATCGACGTCTTTGAAATCGCGGTAGACCGAGGCAAAGCGGATGTACGCCACCTTGTCGATCTTGGCCAAGCGCTTGAGCACCATGTCACCCAACTCATGGGACGTGACGGCCGTCAGTGTGCGAGAGCGCAGCTCGACCTCGATGTCATCGATAATCTCATTGAGCTTCTTAGTGTCGATATCGCGCTTGATGGTGGCGCGCATCAAGCCGACGAGCAGCTTATTGCGATCGAACCGCTGCTTGGTTCCGTCCGACTTAATGACTTCAATTGGGTCTTCGCATCGCTCGAACGTTGTAAAGCGGTAATTACACGAGCAACATTCGCGACGGCGCTTAATGGTGTTATTTGACTCCTGCATACGGGAATCAACGACACGGGTATGTGCCTTGCCGCATTTGGGACAGCGCATGGTACCTCCTCTTAAACGATAACAAGGGTACCATGCGCAGCGCGATAATGATTACGAACGAGCAGGAACCTTAAGATGCGCACCGGCGGCGAGCGAACCATGCTCCAGATGATTGACGTTACGGATCATGTCGGAAGTCTCTTGCGTGGAAAGGCCTTCGATAGGATATTCCTCGGCAAGCGACCAAAGAGAATCACCAGGCTGAACGCGAATAGTCTCGTAGGTAACGTTGGAAACGGACTCGGCATACGCGGCGTGACGAGCGCTAAAGACCGACGTAGCGAGGACAACGAAGAGCGTAAGCGCAACGGCAACGGCGACAATCGTCGGAACCTTCAGGGCAACGCGGGCCGGCGCAACTACAGCCTGCTGATTGCGAGCAGGCTTTACGGTCAAAGGCTGAAAACCGGAGCGGCCACCCTGAACAACCGTAAAAGTGGGTTCTGCAGGCGTCTCGAGCTTAAGGGCGAGGTTTCCCTGGACCATATTCGTTGCGTTCATCATGTTCTCCTCTCGCGTGTTTTGCTGAGAACAGTTTTATCAAGCCGCGCGGACAAAAATGTCTAGCGCGAGAACGAATGTTCGGTTATTATTATCTTCGAACAGTTGTTCCTGTCAAGCAAAATTCGAACATTTGTTTGACATGGGTAGAGAGGATGCCCTGATGGCTCGCAAAATTACCAAGCGTCAGCAGCAAATTTACGACTTCATCAAGGAATATCAGCAGGAGAAGGGTTATCCGCCCAGCGTGCGCGAGATGGCTTCTGCCGTGGGCCTTTCCTCCCCCAGCACCGTGCACGCCCACTTATCTGCCTTGGAGGCGCGCGGGCTGCTCAAGCGCGATGCCACCAAACCGCGCGCCCTGGAACTCTTTAACGAGGACGGCTCCTCTGTCTCAATTTCTAAATCTGACGAGCCCACCGCACCTCGCGGAACGGTCTCGCTACCGCTCGTTGGTCGCGTCGCGGCTGGGATTCCCATTCTGGCCGAGCAGAATATCGAAGACACTTTTACTATCCCGACCGAAATCGCCACTGATCAGGGTTCCTTTATCCTTGAGGTGCATGGGAGCTCAATGATCAATGTCGGCATATTCAATGGCGATTACATCATCGTCCGTGAACAAAAGAGTGCCATGAACGGCGAAATTGTCGTAGCCATGATTGATGGTTCAGCGACCGTCAAGACATTCTACAAGGAGCAGGGACGCGTACGCCTGCAGCCAGAGAATGACACCATGGAGCCTATCTATGCAACGAATCCCGTTATCTTGGGCAAAGTCGTCGGCTTGATGCGCCGGTTCTCGTAATGCAAAAACGCATCACCATCTTTGATACCGTCCGCGGGTTTACGATGATTTCAATGGCAGGTTTTCACGCTTGCTACGATCTCGCTTACCTGTACGACTGGGATATGCCCTGGTTTACCCAGACCGTCTTTCAAGACATCTGGCGCGCCAGCATCAGCTGGGTATTTTTGTTTATCGCGGGTTGGATGTGCACGCTCTCACGCAACAATGCCAAACGAGCGGCCAAGTACGCTGCCGCAGCTTTAGTCGTCTGGATCGCAACAACGCTCGTATCGGTCGACGATTCAGTGAACTTTGGCATCATTTATTGCATGGCGGCGTGCACCGCTGTGACAGCCGTAGCACGACCGATGCTTAAGAAAGTGCCCAGCACGTGGGGCATTGCGATATGCCTCGCTCTCTTCGCGGCGACATGGGGCATCCCGAAATCGACCTATTCATTCCCCTATTTGGCGTGGCTAGGATTTCCCGGCCCCCGGTTTGTTTCGGGCGACTATTATCCAATCATCCCGTTCATATTCATGTATCTCACAGGATACTTTGCTGCGCGCACCGCTCAAAGATGCGAACATCCCGCCCCAAGCTGGGCCTACGCCAACCCCCTGCCGGCGCTCGCCAGCCTTGGACGTCATGCACTCCCCTTTTATCTGCTACATCAGCCCATCATACTGGGCATTTTGGAGCTCGCCTACTCGGTGCGATAACGCTCGAGCCGCGGTGCAATACGAGCCGGCAGTTTCGCCACAATACGAACGCCATCCTCAAGATATTCCTCGTGCAAAAGGGTCCCCTGCTCATGCACGAGCGTGATGAGCGCACCTTCACGATATGGAATGTCGGCGGAAAGCAGCACATCGGTGGCGGCCGCCTCGCGAGCAATGCGATCGACGAGATCGTCGAGCCCCTCGCCCGTTTGGGCCGAGAACAGAACAGCTTCCGGATAACGACGACGGAAACTCAATCGATCGACGCTATCGAGAAGATCGATTTTATTGAACACCGTAAGCGTTAAACGCTCTCCGGCACCGATCTCATCAAGCACGCGGTCGACAGCCTCAAGCTGTCGCTCATAGTCCTCATCAGACGCATCCACGACTTTGAGAATTAAATCGGCACCCAACACCTCGGACAACGTCGATTTAAAGGCATCGACCAGACCATGCGGCAGCTTTTGAATAAAGCCGACGGTATCGGTAATCGTCATGCCGCGACCGCCAGGCAGGCGATATGAACGCGTCGTCGGGTCGAGCGTAGCAAACAGCTTGTCCTGCGAAAGTACCGTAGAGCCGGTCAGACGATTGAGCAACGTCGATTTACCGGCATTGGTATAACCGGCTAACGCGACGCGAAACGCCGGAGACTCAATGCGGCTCTTGGACTGGACATCGCGACGCTGTTCAACCTGCTTGAGCTCACGACGAAGCGCAGCGATCTTATTACGAATGAGGCGACGGTCGACCTCGAGCTGGCTTTCACCCTGACCAAAGCGTGAGCCGATGCCGCCGCGCGTCTGTTCCTTGGCGAGATGGCTCCACATGCCACGCAGACGAGGCAAAAGATATTGAAGCTGTGCCAGCTGTACCTGTAGGCGTCCCTCACGCGTCTGAGCATGCAGGCCAAAGATATCCAAGATCAGTGCCGTGCGATCGATAATCTTTACCGGCTCGCCCACGGCTTTCTCCAAATAGGATTGCTGCGAGGGCGATAAATCGTCGTCGAAGATAACAACATCGACATCCATACGATGCACGAGCCCGCAAAGCTCCTCAACCTTACCGGAGCCGATAAACGATTTTGGATACGGCTTTACCAAACGCTGAGACAAGCGAGCCACGCACTGAGCACCAGCCGTGTGGGCAAGGCGCTCCAGCTCATCGAGCGATCGATCGAGTGGCCATGCATTGTCGCGCCACTCAACACCAACTAAAATGGCACGTTCGGGCTCGCGTGCCGTGGGAACAAGGGGGAAACGGGCCATTAGGCAGCCTCAATACGATGCAGGATATCCTCAACGACCTCATCGATCGTACATTCATCCATATCAAACCACACGATACGGTCATCGCGCTTAAACCACGAAAGCTGACGCTTGGCATAACGACGCGAACGCATCTTAATGAGTTCGCGAGCCTCATCCATGCTCATCACACCATTGAAAGCATCGATGATCTCTTTATAGCCAATTGCCTGCATCGACGTCAGGGCATCTCCCAGCCCCTGGTCCATAAGACCGCGGACCTCATCGACAAGACCCTGCTCAAACATCACATCGACACGTAGGTTAATGCGTTCATAGAGCACCTCGCGATTTCGCGTCAGGCCAAACCATAACGCATGATAATGCTCGCGCGGAACACTAAACTGCGACTTTTGTTGCGCATAGGAAACGCCATCATCGTGCATTTCGAGCGCGCGAATCACACGCCGCACGTTATGCGGATGAATAACAGCAGCTGATTCTGGATCGCGCTCGGCAAGCAGGGCATGCAGTTCTTCCTCGCCAATGCGCTCGGCAAGCTCCTGATACTCCGCGCGGCGATCGTCCTCAAGCTCGCCCGAGGGAAAATCCATCTCATCTAGGGCGGCCTTGAGATACAGCCCCGTACCTCCGCAAAAAACCGGCAGGCAACCCGAACCAAGGAGACGTTCAACATGCGCGCGAGCGTCAGCCTGATAAAGCGCCGCAGAGTACGCCACACCCGGCTCTACAATGTCGACGAGACGCAGCGGCGCCGTACACTCATTGGGCGCCATCTTTGCGGTACCGATGTCCATGCCGCGATAGATTTGCATCGCATCGCACGACAGCACTTCGGACGAAAGACGAGCGGCCAAACGGTCGGCAACATCACTCTTACCAACCGCCGTCGGACCGACGATCGCAACGGCGGAAAGACCTGCCTCGGAAGAAACCATTAGCGCGGCTCGCCCACAACGGAACCGGACAAATACCAGGTCTTGGCAACGTCAACGTCAACATCAACGATCTTGCCAACAAGCTGATCGATGCTGTAACCCTCGGGGATAGGCGCATGCACGGTCTGATTCTTGGGACTCTTGCCAAGCAGGACCGCGTCGTTCTTTTTACTCGTTCCCTCAATGAGCGCCGGCACCACAGTATGAAGCTCACCCTGGTTATACTCATGTGCCGTGGTCTCGATAACCTTAACCAGGCGGTTGAAACGCTCGAGAATAACCTCATGCGGCGTAGGATCGTCAATCTCGGCGGCCGGGGTACCGGCGCGCTTGGAATAGATGAAGGTATAGGCCTGGGCATAGCGGACCGTCTCGGCAAGCGAGAGCGTCTGCTCAAAGTCTTCTTCAGTCTCGCCTGGGAAGCCGACGATAATGTCGGTCGAGAGCGCGATATCGGGCATACGGTTGCGAATGCGATCGACCAGGCCCAAATAGTCCTCGCGTGTATAACGGCGATTCATCTCTTTGAGGATCCGCGTCGAACCTGACTGGACGGCCAAGTGCAGCTGCGGCATAACGGCAGGCGTCTCGGCCATGGCGTCGATGGTCTCGGGCAACAGGTCCTTGGGATGCGAAGACGTAAAGAAGATGCGCTCCACACCCGTATCGCCCACGGCACGCAGCAGATCGGCAAAACGCGGCTTGCCAAACAGATCGCGACCATATGAGTTAACGTTTTGGCCCAGCAGCGTAATCTCACGCACGCCCTGGCGCACCAAACCGGTCACCTCGTCGACAATTTCCTCGAAGGGGCGGCTCTTTTCGCGACCGCGCACGTACGGCACGATGCAATAGGTGCAGAAATTATTGCAGCCCGTCATGATGGGCACCCAGGCGTGATACTGGGTCTCGCGATGCCACGGCATGCTCATGGCATCCCTATCCTCATGCTCATTGGTGCGGATATGACGCTTGCCGTCAAGGAACGCCTCGGCAATGAGCTCGGCCACATGTGCGATGGAATGCGTACCAAAGATGACATTGACGTTATCGACGTTGGTGAGCAGCCCCTCGCCATCGCGCTGCGCGATGCAACCACCAACGGCAACCACGCGCTTGCCCGAAGGCGAAGGCGGTAGGCTTTTGCAGGAATTGCACTGACCGTACAGGCGAGTATCAGCGGCCTCGCGCACGCAGCATGTCATGAAGACAACAATATCGGCATGCTCGGGATCGAGTGCCATAAGGCAACCATACGAATCGAGCAGACCGCTCACGCGCTCAGAGTCGTGCTGATTCATCTGGCAGCCAAAGGTGCGGATAAAGTAGGTTTTACCGGCAAGAATATCGCGTACGGAACGCTGGTCCATGTGCATAAGTCCTAACGATGGAAGGGAGGCGAATCGAGGCAAGCAGAAGCTATGCCACAGGCTTAACATCATCCATGACGACGTTATCCATTGCAGCTCGATTGATCTGGTGAACGTAGATAGAAAGGCGGATGGCCGTGCGCGACTCCCCGTTAATGAGGATGTCGGAGAACACGGGCGCGCAGGAAATATCAAAACCGGTTGGAATCAAAAAACCGCGCGCGATAGCCACGGCCTTAATGGCCTGGTTGACCGCACCGGCGCCGACACACTGGATGTTGACGGGTACACCATCCTTGACCATGCCGGCGATGGCGCCGGCAACGGACGCGGGCGATGATTTGCTTGATACCTTCAGGCAATCCATGAAGAAACTCCTGCGTTTAAAAGTACGTTTTAACTGCAATAACTGTATCGTACCGAGTGGACTCGGTAAAGGCACTATTCCTCTTTGGCAAGATCGAAGGTCACGGTGATTCGATCACGCGAAACGCGAATCTTAGGGTCGCCGCAAAGGTTGAGATAGTACCGGGCGGCAAGGTCATTAAAGTCGCGCTCCACAGCACGCGAAAACTGTGCCATGTCATCCTTGGCAATACGTAGCCCGCGACGATCCTTCGCGAGATCGACAGGAGCCGGCGCATGCGAGGACGAATCACGTTCGCGCAGCAGACGCGCGGTCACACCGCGAACGGGCTTAATCTGCCCTGCCAAAATGCGATGTGCCGTGCGTTCGGACATCTCAAGGCCCAAACCCGAGCAGATACGGATAAAGTCCTCGGCATCGGAGGCAAGGCCTAAACGATCGACAACCGGAAGCTCGCTCTCGTCGTCAATGAACAGGAGACGAGACGTATCGAGCCGACTTGACGCCTGAGCATAAAGGGTCGCGGCAATCTCAGACGGAGAACCAAGATAGACATCGCAACCACTCAACTCCTCGAGCGCAAACTCACAAGCAGAGCGAATAATATTATGCGGACCGCGAGCACAGACATAACGTCCGTCCTCATCCTTGACGGCCTGGGGCCAGCTGGACTGATCGGCACGCTCACTGAGGCGGTCGGCTGCAACGCTCACCTTAAAGGCTGAACCAAGATCGACGCCGGACGTGACCACACGGGCCTCGTCGGTGTTCTGCTTGATCGAAAACAATGCCATGCCACGACCGTGAACGCCCCAACGGTCCATCTTCATGCTCTCGAGCTTTGAGGTAACGCGAGCATCGAAGATTCGCTCTTGCATATCCTGCGGAACACCCGAGCCGTTATCCAGAAAGACAAGCGTGCGGACGCCATCTTCCTTGGTCGTGGCGAGATAGACCTTGTCAGCGCCGGCATCGCGAGCATTACGGAGCATTTCGATGACGATATCCTCGACATGCTGAATGTCGTGCTTTGCCTGGCGCCGCTCGGCCTCCGAAACGCGGAGGCGGACATACCCCTCGCCAAGGTTCTCCTCGACGCGAAGGTTGCCCTCCCCCGACATCGACGCGATAAATGAGATGAGCTCGTTCGCGTCGCTCATGTTATTTAGCGATATCGACAGCGCGGCTCTCGCGAATCACGACGACGCGCACCTGACCGGGATACTCCATCTCTTCCTCGATCTGATGGGCGATATCGTGAGCCAGAACCGTGGACTGGGCATCGGAGATCTTGTCCGGCTGAACCATGACGTGGACCTCGCGACCAGCCTGCATGGCATAGGTACGCTCGACGCCGTCATGGGAGTTGGCGATCTCCTCGAGCTTCTCAAGGCGCTTGATGTAGTTCTCGGCAGACTCGCGACGGGCACCGGGGCGAGAGGCGGAGACAGCATCGGCGGCCTGCACCAGGACATCGAGCACCGTGTTGGGGTCGACATCGGCATGGTGAGCCTCGATAGCGTGGACGATAACGGGCTTCTCGCCATAACGGCGGGCAAGCTCGGCGCCGATGACGGCATGCGGGCCCTCGACGTCGTGGTCGATTGCCTTGCCCAGGTCGTGCAGCAGGCCGGCGCGCTTGGCGGTCACAACGTCCAGGCCAAGCTCGGAAGCCATCACGCCGCACAGATCAGAGACCTCGAGGGAGTGCTGAAGCACGTTCTGACCAAACGAGGTACGGTAGCGCAGGGCACCAAGGGTCTTGACGATCTCGGGATGCAGGTCGTGGATGCCGGTATCGAAGGCAGCCTGCTCGCCAGCCTCGCGCACGCGCTGCTGAACCAGGTCGGCAGCCTTGTGATACATCTCCTCGATGCGGGCAGGGTGAATGCGGCCGTCGGCGATGAGGTTCTCGAGGGCGACACGGGCGGTCTCACGACGGACCGGGTCGAAGCTCGAAAGAACGACGGTCTCGGGCGTGTCGTCGATAACGAGGTTGACGCCGGAAACCTGCTCGAAGGTCCGGATGTTGCGACCCTCGCGACCGATGATACGGCCCTTGAGGTCATCGGAGGGAATGTGCACGGAGGTAACGGTGACCTCGGCAGTGTGGTCGGCAGCGCAGCGCTGAATCGCCAGGGACAGAATCTCCTGGGCGGTCTTGTGGCACTCGGCGCGAACCTGCTGCTCGGACTCGCGAATGATCGTGGCGGCCTCGTGGGTGACCTCGCCGCGAACCTTATCGAGGAGTTCCTTGTGGGCGTCCTCGCGGGTAAGGTCGGCAATACGCTCGAGCTCGGAGGTCTGCTTTGCGCAGAGCTCCTCGAGCTCACGGGAGCGCTTCTCGACCTGACCGGCCTGGCTGGACAGCTGATGCTCGCGCTTGTCGAGAGCGTCGTTGCGGCGATCGAGGGATTCCTCGCGCTGCATCACGCGGTTCTCGAGCGTACGAATCTCGTTCTTACGCTGCTTGTCCTCGGCCTCGGCGGCCTGCTTGTTCTTGATGATTTCCTCTTTAGCCTCGAGCAGAGCCTCTTTTTTGAGGGTCTCGGCCTGACGCTTTGCATCACCGATCAGGGACTCAGCCTGTGCGTGTGCCGACTGAATCTTTTCGTCGGCCTCGTGAAGACTACCCTGCTTGGCGGTGCGCATGTAGGCAATGGCGGCGATGGCACCCAAAACGATGCCAACGAGCGCTGCGATGATAGGCATGCTCACTCCTTTTTATGGATTCGTTACACAACAAAGCGAACCGTCCTTACGAACGGCTCGCGACATTTGAGTAATATGGGCGCAGCTTATGCGGGTCGGATACAGATAAACATATAAACAAACTCATCACAGATGAGCACATATCACAAAGCAAATGACAATGTTTATCGTACGTTGAACCACAACAACTGTCAAATAAATGGCCCCAGCACGGCGGCTAAAACGCGGTGAACGGCAGGGCCACAAAACGCATACGCCTAAACCGCACATTCCTCGCATTCGGAATCGAGGCGTGCCTTAACGGCATCGGCGGCGATGTGATACGAGAAGCCCTTGCCCATCAAAAAACGAACCAGTTTTTCGAATCCGCGCGTCTCTGGAACACGCCGCTTGGCAAGCAGGGCTGACGCACGCGCCAAATCGTCTTCGACGGCAAAATATTCCTCGGGATAACCGGGAATGTCATCGAGCACGACATGACGACGCTTGAGCTCGGTCTCGATTTTGCGCTGTCCCCAACCGCGCCGCTTGCGTTCCTCGATAAAGTACGAGCAAAAGCGGTTCTCGTCTAAAAAGCGATACTCGGTGGCGCGCTCGACGGCGAAATCGATCGCGGTCTGGTGAAAGCCGTAGCGCGCCAACTTATCGCGCACCTCGCCCGTCGCATGGTCGCGGCGCGATAACATCTCGGTCACCATGGTAAGTGCACATTTACGCTCGATGAGCTGCACCGCCTCACGAAAGTTGTCCCAATCACAGGGAAGATCTGGGCGGTTTTTGACATACAGGCGCGCGACCCGCACGGGAATCCAAATAGTACGCTCAAAACCGCTCTCAAGCTCACAATCGATATGTGCGCTAGGCTTTTTGGACGCATACCCGCTCGAGAACGAGGAGGCCGCCTTCTTATCGGGAAAGACGACCGTGGCCTCGGTCACCGTATACGACATGAGCGTAACCGCTACTCGTCGTCATCATCAAGCATGGCGGAACCATCGATGGCGTAAAGCTCGTCAAACTCCTCAGGCGCAGGCTGATCGGTCAGCTCGACCTCGGACGGAGCATCGTCATCAAACTCAAGTCCGCAGGCAAGGCGGACCTTATGCTCAATCTCGTCGGCGCAATCGGGGTGTTCGCGCAGGAAAGCCTTGGCGGCCTCGCGACCGTTGCCGAGCTTGTCCTCGCCATAGGCAAACCAGGAGCCCATCTTCTTGCAGATGCCGCACTCGACAGCCATGTCCAGAATCGAGCCCTCCTTAGAGATGCCCGTACCGTACATGATGTCGAACTCAGCAGAACGGAACGGAGCGGCCACCTTGTTCTTAACGACCTTGGCGCGCACGCGGTTACCGATAACCTCGTCCTTAAGCTTAATGCTGTCGATGCGGCGAATGTCGATACGCACCGAAGAGAAGAACTTAAGGGCGCGGCCGCCCGTCGTAGTCTCGGGGTTGCCGAACATGACGCCGATCTTCTCACGCAGCTGGTTAATGAAGATGCACGTCGTGTTGGACTTGGACAGCGAGCCTGCGAGCTTGCGAAGCGCCTGGCTCATCAGGCGAGCCTGAAGACCGACCGTGGTATCGCCGATTTCTCCCTCGATCTCGGCACGCGGGGTCAGCGCGGCGACAGAGTCGACGACGATGGCGTCGATTGCGCCAGAACGCACGAGCATATCGACGATCTCGAGCGCCTGCTCGCCCGTATCGGGCTGAGAAATGAGGACCTCATCGATGTCCACGCCGATACGCGCGGCATACGTGGGATCGAGCGCGTGCTCGGCATCGATAAATGCCACAACGCCACCCATTGCCTGGGCCTCGGCCAGGATCTCGAGCGAAAGCGTCGTCTTACCGGAGGACTCAGGACCGTAAATCTCGACGATACGGCCGCGCGGCACGCCGCCAATACCCAGCGCGGCATCGAGGGCCAGGGCGCCCGTGGGAATGGCCTCGACCTCGAGCTCGGGGCCACCGTCGCCGTACCTCATGATGGAACCCTGGCCGAATTTCTTCTCGATCTCGGCCTTGGTGGTGGCGATCATCTCATCGCGCTCTTTACCCGTCGTGCGAGCATGAACGGTACGTACGGGACCTGAATTCTTGGCCATGAATAGCCCTCCTCTTAACAACCTGCATCGATAATAAACGAACGGCTGTTCGTGGTCAACCGTTCAGATATATCATATGCAGCCGACCTTTCCAAAACCCAACCAAACGCCGACCAAACACTGACCAAATGCTTGACCGCAGGCGAACCAAGAAAATCATGACGAGGAAAAATACGACAACTACCTGCACAAAGCTATAATTCGCCGGAGGTCCCTATCTCCACAATTAAGGGGCCCAGAGGCCCCATAAAACACGTCTATTCCATAGAGTTAAGCACAAGGGCAATGCGTCCCAATGCCTCCGCGACCGCATGGGCACGAACACACGAACGGTCGCCCTCATAGTGGCAGCGCACAGAGTCCACGACCGGCACTCCCCCATCGGCGGAACGATGCGCCCAGCCAATATAGAAAGAGCCCGCAGGATCGTCCTCAGTACCACCGCCGGGGCCAGCATAACCCGTTGCGCTCACTGCAATATCGCTCTGGTACAGCTCCAGCGAACCCACCGCCATCTCGCGCGCGGTCTGATGCGACACCGCGGTATAGCGGTCGAGCGTCTCCTGCTCAACACCCAGCACGCGATGCTTGATCTCGTCGCAGTAGGTCACCGCCCCGCCACGCAGCACCGCCGAGGCGCCCGGGATATCGGCAATCGTCGAGGCGATCATACCCGCCGTCAGCGACTCAGCCGTCGAAACCGTCATGCTCCGAGCGCTCGCGCGCTCGACGATATCGCGCGCCAGCTCCTCGTTATGTGCGGAAATCTGTTCAAAAGAGTCGGTCATACCCACCAGAACCTAGACCGAAAAGACGATCTTGCGGCAGTTCCAGAAGTACTGGGCGCCCGAGATAACGGTCAAGACAACGGCAACGGCATACAGGAAGCGCGACACCGAGTAGATGCCGAGCGTCAGCGCCACCGGGCCAAGGTGCAAGCCGGCCATAGCAAAAACGCAAAGGTAACCGCAGATGGAGACCATCGTGGTAGCCGTCTTGTACTTGCCGAGCTTATCGGCCGCAACGACCACGCCGGCGGCACTCGCAACCATACGCAGGGCGCTTACCAGCAGCTCGCGGAACAGGATGATGAACACGGACCACACGGTCACCGCGCCAAAATCCAAGAACAGCAGCAGGGCCGAGAACACCAGCAGCTTGTCGGCGATGGGGTCCAAGAATTTACCGAAGTCGGTGATCTCGTTGCGCGAGCGCGCCAGATAACCGTCAACCTTATCGGTGCACGACAGGATCACATACAGAATGAAGGCAGCGGCGGCGAGCGGGCCGTCGAAGATGCTCCAATCCGTACCGGCAACACTCGTGTGAGAAAGCGCCGACACGATCATAAACACTGGGATAAAGACGATGCGCACGCACGTCACGATGTTGGCGGGCGTCCAAACACTCGTCAGTTCCTTATTGCTCTCGTTAGCCACGACGCTCTCCTACTCCACAACATGACCGATAAGCTCATAGCAGAAGCTATCGGTAAACTCGACGGTCAGAATATCGCCCACGGACGCCTCGCTGGCGTCCAAGTGCACCGCGCCATCGGAATCGGGCGCCTGGAACCAGGCATGGCCGATCAGTTCGGCGCCGTCCTCGGTTTCTTCGATACCGTCGACGATCACCTGGGCACGCTCGCCCACGTGCGCGGCAGTTGCAGCAAAACCGAGCGACTCGGCCAGGTCCATGGCCTCCTGGGCGCGCTCGAGCTTGACCTCTTCGTCGACCTGTCCCTCCATCTTGGCGGCAAGGCTGCCCTCCTCACGCGAGTAGGCAAAGACGCTCGTGTAGTCAAACCCGACGGTGTCCATAAAGTCGATAAGGTCGCGGAACTCGTCGTCAGTCTCGGTCGGGAAGCCGACCATGGCCGTGGAACGAATCACGATGCCGGGGATGCGTTCGCGAAGATCACGGAACAGATCCTCGAGCTCCTGGCGCGAACCGGAGCGACGCATAGCCTTGAGGATGCGCGCGTCGCAGTGCTGCACGGGGATATCGATATAGGGCAGCACCTCGGGCGTATCG
>CAJMOM010000032.1:0-13386 GCA_905215005.1 uncultured bacterium
TCTCGTGGCCCTCGGCGCCAAAGTCGCGCGCGATGGTAATGACCACAGGACTCTTCTTGTTCTCCAGATCGCTCATCGCGATTCCTTTCTCTATGTGACAAAGGAACTGTCCCTTTGTCACATTCTGTTAGAGTTGCAGGGATTGAATCCCGCTTATCAATGCGACATTGGAGTGACAACCTTGATCGCCGCAACCACGCCTAAAAGTAAGTCAACCGCCGCCGCGCTCTCCCCTGCGCGCACCAAGCTCTGCCTGGCGCTGCTCGTGCTGTTGGGATTCTCGCTCGGCTGCTCCGAGTTCGTGGTCATCGGCATCGAGAGCGACCTGGCGACGGAACTCGGCATATCGCTTGCCACCGCGGGCCAGCTCATCAGCGTGTTCGCGCTTGTCTACGCCATCGCAACGCCGGTGCTTGCGCTCAGCACGGGGCGATTCCGCCGCTACCAGCTGCTCGTGTGCTATAGCATCGTCTTTGTGCTCGGCAACCTGGTCATGGCGCTGGCACCCAGCTTTCAAGTGCTGTTCGCCTCGCGCATCATCCTGGGCTCCGTCTCGGGCGCACTGCTCGCCGTGGGCGTGACGTACATCCCCGAGCTGCTGTCTCCGCAGCAAACTTCGCTTGCCATCTCGGTGGTATATGGTGCGTTTTCCGTGGCAATGGTCTTTGTCACTTCGATCGGCAAGTTTGTGGCCGACACGCTCGATTGGCACGTGGCCATGTACGGCACGCTGACCTTTGCCGTTCTGATCTGCGGAGCGCTCGTGGCGTTTATGCCGCGCGCTGGGCAAACCGACGAGCCTGCCACCTTTCGCGAGCAGGCGGGTCTGCTACGCGAGCCGAGCATCATCACCGGCATGCTCATCTTTTTGTTTGGCGTGGGGTCGGTCTACGTTTTCTACGGCTACGTGACGCCTTATCTAGAGCAGGTGCTGGGCATGGGCACGGTCGAAGCCAGTACCACGCTTATGGCCTACGGCGTATTCTGCCTGATCTCGAACATCCTGGGCGGATGGATCGATGCGCGCTTTGGTATGAAGGCACTGCTTGTGACGTTTGTGCTGCAAGCTGCGGCGTTACTCGGGCTGTTTGCTGTGGGCGGCACCATACCGCTCGCGCTGGTCTTTGTCTTTAGCTTGGCGCTGCTCATGTACCTGTTCTCGGTGTCGTGCATCACGCACTTTATGGACGTGGCACGCAGCCGCCATCCCAAGTCGATGGTACTCGCAAGTTCGGTTGAGCCCATGGCGTTTAACGTCGGCATTTCGTTTGGCACCGCAGTGGGCGGTGCCGTGGTAAGCAGCGTTGGCATTGCGTACGTGGGCGCCGTGGGCGCCGCGTTCTCGCTTGTGGCCTGGGCGCTCACGCTGGTGACGATTAAGCTGGCACGTTGGGAGCGCAGGCGTCAATCGGCACAGCCCCGGATGCAGGCATAGGGGCGAACACAGCCCAGGGTGGCGAGCAACCGGTGAACCGCCCAATATGAGTATGTTTATCCGCCTGGAAGCTTCAGCAGTGCAATTTCGTGTACTTCCGATACACGCTTTTCTACGATTTCGTGTATTTCAAGTACACGAAATGCGTGTGGGGCAACTCAAAGGCGGCGACAGACGCATTGTCTGCCGCCGCCTTTTATACCGGATTTTATAGATATGTGGAGCGTTTACTCCATACCCAGCAGCTCGCGCATCTGAGTTGCGTAGTTGGAAGCCATATTACCGTAGACAATCTGCACGCCGCCGTTGACATGCACGATGCCACGCGCCTCGAGCTTTTCGGTAAACTCGGCGTCGTCAACCACCTTGTCACAGTCATTGAGCTGGATGCGCAGACGGGTGAAGCAGGCCTCGACAGACTTAATGTTGTTGTCGCCGCCCACTGCCTCAACGATGGCGGGAATGAGGTCGCTGATCACGGTCTTGGGAGCCTTTTCGGCCTCATCGTCGGACTCTTCCTCGCGGCCGGGGGTCTTAAGGCCCTTCTTAAGAATGATGAACCTGAAGACGAAGTAGTACACCACGAAGTAGATGGGGCCGAGGAACAGGATAACCTGCCAGTTGGAGCCCTTGGCTGCACCCATAATGCCGTTAAAGATCAACGATAGGAGCGGGCCGCCGAAGGACGCGGAACCGGCCACGTTGAACTGCAGGATATAGGTCAGCGCATAGGCAAGACCAGCCATGAGAGCGTGGAACACGTAGAGGATGGGTGCGATGAACAGGAAGGAGTACTCGAGCGGCTCGGTAATGCCGGAGAGGATGCAAGGCACCACGATGGCGATCATGAGCGCAGCGGTCTTCTTCTTGTTCTTGGGAAGTGCCGTCTTGTAGAAGGCGAGTGCAGCGCCGGGCAGGCCGAACATGGCGAAGATAACTTTGCCGTTCATGACAAAACGGCTGACCTCGATGTTAAACGGCGTACTGGGAGAGCCCAGGATCGCGTTGTAGATATTGATAGCGCCCTGAACAGTCTGGCCGTCGATGGTCTCGACGCCACCGAGCGACGTGAAGAAGAACGGCAAATAGACAAAGTGATGCAGACCAAAAGGCAGGAGCATGCGCTCGCCGGCGCCGTAGACAAATGCACCAAAGGCACCCGTAGTCTTGATGAACTCGGACAGCGCACCGAGAGCGTTCTGAATAAACGGGAAAACAAAGGACATGACCAATGCGAGGATGCTGCATGAGAGCAGCGTCACCGCCGGGATAAAGCGCGTGCCGTTGAAGATGGAGAACACAGCAGGCAGCTCAATCTTGTAGTAACGGTTATGCAGCCATGCGACGATTGCACCCACCAGAAGACCGCCGATAACGCCAGTGTCGAGTGTGGTGATGCCGAGAATCGTGCTCTGGCCCGTCGTAAGATTCGCGGGATCGATAACGCCAGTCGCCGTAAGGAACGTGCCCATCACGGAGTTCATGCACATGTAGCCCAAAAAGCCACAAAGCGCCGCGGTAGCCTTCTCGGACTTGGCGAAGCCATAGGCGAGACAAATCGAGAAGATAACCGGGATGTTATTCATAACGATGCCGGCTGCGGCCTTGAGAATCGAAAAGAAAATCGCAAAGCCCGGAGCAGCAAGCCAGGGAACAGCTGCCGTAAGGGTGGGACTGGTAAAGGCATTGCCAAAGCCCTGAAGGATGCCGGCGATTGGCAGAATCAAGACAGGCGTCATGAGGACTTTGCCCAGGCGCTGGAACTTTGCCAGCAGCTCATCTTTGTTCATGGGATACCCCTCTTAAAGAAACGGGGCGTGCAGCTCTACAGCCCACACGCCCCATAACAGTTATCAAGCGCTATGGAACTAGCTACTTAAGCTCCGGCCAGTAATCCTTATTGGCCTCGATGAGCTTGTCGAGCACTTTGCGAGCCTTCTTTGCGTCACCGACCAGACGATTAAGCGTGAGTGCCTGCAGGGCCTTCTCGTAGGAGCCCTCCATCCAAGCCTCAACAGTCAGGCGCTCATAGGCGTACTGGTTCTCCATAAGGCCGCGATAGAAGGTGCCGATCTTGCCAACAGCATAGGGCTGCGGGCCATTGGCGCCCACGCTTGCCGCGACCTCGACCATGGCGTCATCGGGCATACCCTCGATAATGCCGTTGTTGGGCACGATGACAATGAAGGTCTTGTTGGTGTTGCGATAAATGGCCGAGGTGATTTCCACGATCATATCGCCATGAGCGTCGTTCTGCACAACCGAGGAGTTCTTTGCGGTACCGACTTCGGCAACGCGCTTGCACTCGGCGAACACGCGCTTCTCACGACCGTTGATAACCTCGTCGGAGCGAGTGTAGTCGGGGTCGAGATGAGCGACCTTGTACTCGGGATACAGATAGTACTGCAGATAAGTGTTGGGCAGATAGTCGGGGAAGTCCTCGAGCATGTCCTTGACCATGGCGTAGGTGTCGAGCCAGGACTGGTCACGCTGCTCGGCATCGGCAGGAAGGAAGCCGTTCTTCTCCGTGTACTCCTTAATCTGCGGAACGAGGTCATGGCCCTCTTCATCGTAGATGTGCTTGAACCAACCGAAGTGATTGAGGCCAAAGTACACGGGCTCCGTCTTGCTCATATCGCGACCGAGCAGGCGACCGTAAGAACGCATGAGGTTGACGGGCTGATCGCAGATGTTGAGGACGCGATGCTCATCGGGCAGGACGCGCTCGAGACCATATGCCACAATAGCAGCCGGGTTGGTGTAGTTGATAATCCACGCCTCCGGGCTATGAGCGCGAACGTCGTTGACGATCTCAACCATGTCATGCATGGAGCGCATACCGTAAGCCATGCCGCCAGGGCCCACCGTTTCCTGGCCGATGATTCCCATATGCAGCGGAATCTTCTCGTCCTTGCTACGCATCTCGTAGCCGCCGGTACGAATCTGGCAGAGCACAAAGTCGACGTCGGTGTAAGCCTCGTCCTTATCGGTGGTGTAACCAAACTCCACACCGGGCTCCTCCTCGGCGAAGAGGATCTTGCCAAACTCGCCGATCGGACGCTGACGCTCGGCATCGATGTCATAGAGCATCACGCGGTTCAGCGGCAGAATATCCATGTGCTTGGTCAGGGCTTTAAGAATGCCAGGGCACCACGTGGAGCCGCCGCCAACGATCACAATATTGAGCTTATCCTTCATGTTCCATCCCTCCAGGGTTGGCTGATCGGTGTTCTCGAAGACCTTGGGCTCCGCGGTTGTCCTCGGCTTGCTTCGTTTCGATTGATATTTTGCGACTTGAGACCATTTGTGAGTCCCCGTGTGGGCCAATGCGAAACGGGGACACATGATTTCGCTCACGACACAGATATGTGTAGGCAAACACGCGCGTTTGCCCAGTTCATGGGCAATAGGCAATCTTGACCGATTACCGATTTCTCACTTGGCTACACAAAGCGGTACCATATGTACGGCGAGATGCAAGGGGCTGAAACATCTTATGAAAGATCAAGATTCTTTTTATGATCATGTGCGAGCTGGCGAGAGCAAGCTCAACGATCTCGAAAGCGAGATCATGCGCTACATCATCGAGCTGCGTGATGATATTGACGATGTCACGCTTAAGAGCGTTGCTGAACGGTTCTTCGTCGCCCCCAATACAATCGTCAGGCTTGCCCACAAGCTTGGCTTCTCGGGGTTTACGGAGCTCAAGCAATCGTATTCCGCCTCGCTCGACCGCAATCGATTCACTATCGAGGCACTTCCTCTTGATACCCAGCTCGTACAGACCAAAGATCTGCTTAACGACCGGGTCATCGATTCGGTTGTGAGTCTTATCCAGGACGCCTCGCATATCGTGTTCTTCTGCTCGGGCTTTTCGAAGTACCCGTGCCTCGAAATGGCTGAAAAGCTCAAAATTATGGGCAAGAACACCGATACGCTCAGTGAACGCCACGTCATGAGGCATTACGCAGAACTCCTTGGCAAAAACGACCTGGTCTTCAGCGTTTCCGTAAGCGGCGAGACGCAGGTGTCTATTGACGCCACATCGATAGCCAAAACGCGCGGATGCAAGGTCGTCACGCTCACCGGCTTTTCTCGAAATTCTCTCTCGAAACTAGCCGACTACCCTATCTACACCGTGCAAAAAGAAATCCGCTTGGGCAGTATGGACCTCGACAGTCGATTGATGTTCTATTACGTTTTCGAATTGATATTTGAGCGCTACTTCAAACTGGCCAAGAAATAAAACTTGGCATGCGCCCGGCTTCGACTCTTTAGCAGCCTTCTATATGAAAGGTATCGTTCTATGCAACGCGTACTGTTTATCTGTCATGGAAACATCTGCCGATCGACGATGGCTGAGTCCGTGTTTACCGAGCTGGTGCGGCGCGCCGGGCGCGCGGGCGAGTTTGTCATTGATTCCGCTGCGACCTCGACCGAGGAGATCGGCAACCCGCCACACCACGGTACCGTTGCCAAGCTGCGCGAGGTCGGGATTCCCGTCGTCGCACATCGTGCACGTCAGGTGCGTCGCGCGGAGTATGGCGACTGGGACCACATTGTCTATATGGACGACGAGAACGCCCGCGGCCTGTACCGAATTTTTGGGAAGGACCCCGATGGCAAGATCTCGCGCCTGCTCGATTGGACCGATCGCCCTGGCGACGTGGCCGACCCCTGGTACACTGGCAATTTCGACGCCACCTACCGCGATGTACTCGCCGGTTGCACCGCTATGCTCGAGCAGCTGTAGGCAAGCGAGGCCGCGGGCCACGCCTTCGGCGCGAAACGAGCGTGGATAATCTCCCACATGAAAAACGAGCGTGGATTTCTCCCGCTTTGAGCGTTCAAGTGCGCTCTAAACTGGAGAAAATCCACGCTCATGGATGTGGCAAAGGGACTGCCCCTTTGCCACATCCGGGACTGGCCCTAGACCGGCTTGACCTCCAGCTTTATCCCCTCGGCGCAGGAGTCGCCCAAAACATCCGAAAGGGCCCAGGTCGCATATAGCGGCAAATAGAGAACCGCTCCGTTGCGCTCAACGTTGCCTCTCGAGAAAACAATCCCGAGCCTTACGCCATATTCAGCCGTATCAAGCACATGACCGAGCGCAGCGTGCGCGTGGTAATAGGAGCCCGATTTAACCTCGATCGGAACAGCCGTCCCATCCGGTCCATCGACCACAAAGTCCACTTCACCGCGCTTTTTTGTCTGATAGTAGTAAAGCTGGCGATTTTGGGCAGCCAGCTGCTGGGCCACCACGTTTTCGTAAATGCCGCCCAGGTTGGGCTCCTTGCTATCAAGATACGCCGCTTGGGCGACTCCAACGGGGTAGCGCGCCATCAACATGCCCGTATCCGATTGATATAGCTTGAACTGCGATGGCCGTGCCGTCTTGAGCAGGGGCGATTTTGGCTCGGTTACGATATCGGCTTTGAGAGCAACGCCGGCATCGACAAGCCATACAAAATCTCGCTGATACTTCTCGTAGTGAGCCTTGGGGTCAATGGAATTGAGCACGAAGCGCTTGTTTTCGCCCTCGAGCATAATGGGGAGCTGATCGTAGATGCTCTGCACCTGCAGGGCTCGCCCGCTTGCATACTTGGAGATATCCCGCCGGTACTGTTCGTTGAGCTCTGACTGTAGCTGACGAACAGAGGCAAGGTCGCCCTGCGTGTCAAGGAAACGCTGCACGACCTCCGGCATTCCGCCGACAACGGTATAGGTCCTGAAGTTTGCCATCATCGCGTCATGAATGTAATCAGGAATGGGCCTCTCGCTGATACACGCGTCGCGTATCGTTTGGCGAGCCCCCTCGCTCACCCCGATTGCCCAGCAAAACTCCTCAAAATCGAGCGGGAACATCCTAAGCTCGTGGACATACCCCACGGGATAGGACCTGACGCCCTTGAACTGGGTCCCGAGCATTGACCCCGAAAACGCCCAGCGGCATCTCCCGTCCTCAACAAGAAACTTTGCCATCGTCATGATGTCGGGGGCCTCCTGGACCTCATCGATAAACACGAGCGTTTTGCCTGGTGCAATCGACTTTCCCGAAAGAAGCGTCACCCTGCTGATGAAATCATCGGCATCCCGCGCCTCGAGAAGAGCATCTTTTGCCTGGCGATTTTCCATGAGGTTAAGCTCGATGTAGGTTGCATGGTTGGCTTTGCCAAATGCGCGAATCGAATAGCTTTTGCCGATCTGGCGAGAACCCGTAATGAATAAGGCCTTTTGCTCGGCAGACTTCAGCCAACGCTCCAGCTCTGCCGCTATTTTCCTGCGCAGCATAGGCTCTCCCCTCAGTGTCATCAAATGAAATGCAAAGTTTTATACGCTTGATTATCGATGAAATGAAGAGTTTTTAGAACCTAAAATCGGATGAAATGCAGAGATTTAGGATTATAAGCAAAAAAGAAGGGGCAGCCCCGGCGAATGTGACAAAGGGACTGTCCCTTTGTCACATTGCGCTCGACTACTCGTCGACGATCTCGGCAAGCCAGACGTTCAGCGTATCGACCTCGGGGCAGCAGAACTTTGCCGTACCAGGCTCGTTGCCAGGCACGGTTCCGCCATAGCGCAGGATATCGATATAGGGAAAGCCCACATGGCAGGCCATGGCGCACATCTTGCCGCGATCTCGGTCGAAGTCAAAAACGTCGCCCGGCTTGTGCCCGTGATGGCAACGGCACGTACCCAGCTGGTCCACGCAGCTAATGCGGATACGCGGACGCTTGCCGCGCGGGACGCCCAGTGACTTGTGCTCGCCCGCAGCCCCGGCGCCACCCTCGCCAGTGCTACTCATGGTCAATCACATCCAGGCAGGCCTCGATGGGCAGGCCGGCCGACTTGTCCTCTTGATCGGCATTGCGCTCGATAAGCTCAGCCACCACGCGCATGGCATCGAACGTCGCGCGCTGCAGACTCCAACCAGCCATAACGCGGCCGACGAGCACCGCCGAGAACGTGTCGCCCGTGCCCGGAAAGTAGACCGGGATCAGGTCGAAGGGAATCGTGAAGTACTCCCCCACCACATGGTCGTAACCGATGACGACATTCGCACCGTCGACCACAGCGCTCGTAATGACCACCGACTTGGCGCCCAAGGCACGCACGGCATCCACAAGAACGCGGCCCTCATCGGGCGTGATTTGCTCGGCAATGGGCGTATCGGTGAGCAGGCACGCCTCGGTGTAGTTTGGCACCGCATAGTCGGCGCACTCGAGCAGGCTGCGCATGAGACCGATCGTGGACTCGGGCACGCCGGCGTAGAGCTTGCCGTTGTCGCCCATGATGGGGTCAACGAACACCTTGGTGCCCTTTTGCGCGCGACGGTGGCAGAAGTCCGAAATGATGCGTGTCTCTTCCTCGGTCACGATAAAGCCGGTGGAGATGGCGTCGAACTCAAAGCCGAGATCCTCCCAGATGGCGAGGCTCTGGCGCACGTACTCGGTGGTGTCATGGATGTAGAACTTGGGATAGTTGAGCGTATCGGACACAAGTGCCGTCGGCAGATTGTGGATGCGGTAGCCCATATCCGACAGCACCGGCAGCATGGCGGAAAGCGCGACCTTGCCGTAGCCGCACATATCGTTGATCAGCAGCAGCTGAGTGTTCTTCATGAGAGTCCCCCTTGGGTCGGGCGCGGCACGATGGCGCCATAGTGCAACTAAGTGTAGCGCAGGGGACGTTGTGAACGGGCACTGGCGCCGCGGAGGCCACATTGTTGCGGAAAGGTTACGGAAAGGAGGAAGTTAGTCATTGGGGACGTTCTTAAATGACTAGTCAAACAAGAACGTCCCCAACGACTAACCCAACGACTATCAGTGCAAAGAGTGTCCCCAAGTGCCGGCACATAAGGAACGTCCCCAAGTGCCAAAAAGGGCAACGTCGATGTTTTGGCAACGACAGCGAGCGGGCCGCATTTGAGGCAAGGTGACGTGAAACGAAAGGGCGCTGACCTTCTGGTCGCGCCCTTGAAGTTGAACGTCAGATTGTCCAAATGCGGCCCGCGCAGCGTCGAGCCGTTACGCGGTTTGGCAAAACCGCGTAACCACTAGTTTGGTACCTTGACATTCATTTCTCATGCTCCTAGATTGGTTAGGCACAAAACAATTCCACTACCTAACTAAAGAAAGGAGCAACACTAATTCATGTGCGATGAACCTCTTAACCTTTGTTCGCACGAGCCCGACGGCGACCCGTCACAGCCGGCGGATGCACCCGAAGCGGTTAGCTCAGAAGACAAGCTTGCCAAGCGCATCCTCAATGGCCTGGGCTTTTGCGGCCATTACATGCATTTTCATGGCGGAGGCGTGTCCGGCAAGGCGCCCATCATCTGCCTGCTGGCCAAGCAACCCGGCGGCGAGATGTCGCAGCAGGAACTCGGCATGCACTTTGACCTCAAGCCGGGGTCGCTTTCCGAGATCCTGTCCAAGCTCGAGCTCAACGGCCTCATCGAGCGCAGCCGTAGCCCCAAGGATCGACGGCAGCTCACCATTCGCCTGACCGAAACCGGCCGGGAAAACGCCCGCATCGACCAAGCAGCCCGCATTCGCTTTAGAGAGCAGGCCTTTAGCGCTCTCACCCACGACGAGCGCGAGCAGCTCGCCGAAATGCTCGAGAAAATCCGTGTAACCTGGGAGGAACTGGATGATTAAAACCCTCATGGGCAGCATCCGCGACTACATGAAAGTCACCGTTGCCACGCCGTTGCTCGTGCTTGGCGAGGTGCTCTGCGAGATGCTGATTCCATTTATCACCGCCAACCTGATCGACGCCATCAAAGACGGCGCCACCGTAGCCGAGATGCTTCCCACCGCGGGCTTTTTGGTGCTCATCGCGCTGACGTCGCTTGCCTTTGGCGCCGCCGCCGGCGTCACCTGCAGCCATGCGAGCTGCGGCTTCGCCAAGAACCTGCGTCACGACCTGTTCTACAAGATCCAGACGTTCAGCTTTGCCAACATCGATGAGTTCTCGAGTTCTTCGCTCGTCACGCGCCTGACCACCGATATCAACAACGTGCAGCAGGCCTTTATGATGATCATCCGTATCGCCGTGCGCGCGCCGCTGGTATTGATCTTCGCCTTTACCATGGCATTTATCATGGGCGGCAGCGTCGCTATGGTCTACCTGGTCATCATTCCGCTGCTGGGCTTTGGACTGTTCTTTATCATCTTTAAGGTGCGTCCCATCTTCTCGCGCGTGTTCCACAAGTACGACGCCCTTAACGAGTCCGTCGAGGAAAACGTCACCGGCATGCGCGTAGTTAAGAGCTATGTGCGCGAAGACTTTGAGAAGGAGAAGTTCGCGACCGCCGCACGCGACGTCCAGATGGACTTCACCCGCGCCGAGAAGCTGCTTGCCTTTAACAACCCCATGATGAACATCTGCGTCAACGGCGCGTTTGTCGTCATCATCTACCTGGGCTCCAAGCTCATCATCACGAGCCAGGGCACCTTGTTCGACGTGGGCCAGCTCTCCTCGACCTTTACCTATGGTTTCCAGATTCTCATGAGCCTGATGCAGCTGTCGATGATCTTTGTCATGGTGACCATGGCCGACGAATCGGCGCACCGCATCACCGAGGTGCTGGCCGCCGAGCCCACGATCGCCAATCTCGCCGAGCCCGTGCTCGAGGTTGCCGACGGTTCCATCGACTTTGACCACGTGAGCTTTAAGTACTCCGCGCATGCGAAGCGCCAGGCGCTCGACGATATCGACCTGCACATTAAGAGCGGCGAGACCATCGGCATCATCGGCGGCACCGGCTCGGCCAAGTCCACGCTTGTAAACCTCATCGCCCGCCTGTACGACGCCACCGAAGGCACCGTGCGCGTGGGCGGCGTGGATGTGCGCGACTACGACCTGGACGCGCTGCGCCACCAGGTCGCCATGGTGCTACAGAAAAACGTGCTGTTTAGCGGCACCATCGCCGAGAACCTGCGCTGGGGCGACCCGAACGCCACCGACGAGGAAGTCCGCGAGGCGGCACATCTGGCCTGCGCCGATGAGTTTGTCGACGGCTTCCCCAAGGGCTACGACACCTGGATCGAGCAGGGCGGCTCCAATGTTTCCGGCGGTCAGAAGCAGCGCCTGTGCATCGCGCGTGCCCTGCTGCGTCGCCCCAAGATCTTGATCCTGGACGACTCCACCAGCGCCGTCGACACCAAGACCGACGCCAAGATTCGCGCAGGGCTGGCAAGCTATCTGCCCAACACGACCAAGCTCATCATCGCCCAGCGCATCAGCTCCGTGCAGGATGCAGACCGCATCATCGTCATGGAGGGCGGCCGTATCGCTCAGATCGGCAGCCATGACGAGCTACTCAAGACGAGCGAGATCTACCGCGAGACCTTCACCTCGCAAAACAAGATGTCTGCCGAGGGCGAAGAGGCCGTCGAAGCCGACACCGAGGCATCCGCAACACAAGCTCAGACCCAGGAAGGAGGCGAGGCACATGAGTAAGGCAACGACCGCCGAGCGCGCGCTCAACCGCAAGGGTGGCACCATGTCGCGCCTCATCAAGACGCTCTTTGGCTTCTACCCCGTGCTTTTGCCCCTCGTCGTCGTCGGCGTGGTGCTCTGCGCCATCATCAACTCCATCGGCGCGACCTTCCTTCAGAGCGCCCTGCAGATTATTAGCGAATCGTGGCAGTCGGGCGATTGGGAAGCTGCACAGCCCAAGATCGCACAGCTCGTGACCACCCTCGCCTGCATCTACGGCGTCGGCATCCTGTCCTCGCTGTTCTGGAACCGCGCCATGGCCATCGTCACGCAGGGCTCGCTCGAGAAGCTTCGCGAGAAGATGTTCAACCGCATGCAGGACCTGCCGATCCGCTACTTCGACACGCACCAGCGCGGCGACATCATGAGCCACTACACCAACGACATCGACACGCTGCGCCAGATGATCAGCCAGTCGCTGCCCAACCTGCTCATGACGATCATCGTCATCGTCACGGTGTTCTTTATCATGCTGTACTACAGCGTTTGGATGTGCCTGGTCATCATTGCCGGCGTCGCCTTTATGACCTTTATGACCAAGCTCCTCGGATCCAACTCCGCGCGCTTCTTTATTGCACAGCAGACCGAGCTCGGCGTGGTCGAAGGTCATATCGAGGAGGTCATGAACGGTCAGAAGGTCGTCAAGGCATTCTGCCACGAGTCCGCCGCCGAGGCCGATTTCGATGAGCGCAACGAGAAGCTCTTCGAGGTCTCGCAGAAGGCCAACATGTACGCCAACATCCTCATGCCCATCCTTATGAACCTGGGAAACCTGCTCTACGTGCTGGTCGCACTGGCAGGCGGCATTTTCCTGGCGCTGGGCGTGCCCAACCTGAGCATCTCGGGCATGGCACTGTCCATCGCCGTCGTGGTGCCGTTCCTCAACATGACCAAGCAGTTCTGCGGACAGATCGGCCAGATCTCGCAGCAGATCAACGCCGTGGTCATGGGCCTCGCCGGCGCCGACCGTATCTTTGAGCTTATCGACGAGGAGCCCGAAGCCGACGAAGGCTATGTGACGCTCGTCAACGCTCAGGTGAACCCCGACACCTGGCAGCTCGAGGAGGCCGACCACCACACCGGCATGTGGGCGTGGAAACATCCGCACCGCGCAACCGGCGAGATCGAGTACGTGCCGCTGCGCGGCGATCTGGTCATGGACAACGTCGACTTTGGCTACACCCCCGACCACGAGGTCCTGCACGGCGTGTCCGTGTTTGCCAAGCCGGGTCAGAAGGTCGCGTTTGTCGGCGCCACCGGTGCCGGTAAGACGACCATCACCAACCTCATCAACCGCTTCTATGACATCGCCGACGGCAAGATTCGCTACGACGGCATCAACGTCAACAAGATCCGCAAGGCAGACCTGCGCCGCTCGCTGGGCGTGGTGCTGCAGGACGTAAACCTGTTCACCGGCACCGTGATGGATAACATCCGCTACGGCA
>CAJMOM010000033.1:0-13262 GCA_905215005.1 uncultured bacterium
GTGGTGATTCAGGCCATGCGCGCCAAGCCTGCCTACCTGGGCTGTCTGGGCTCGCGCCGCAAGACGGCCTTTGTGCGTGCCCGCCTGGAGCAGGAGGGCTTTACGCAGGACCAGATCGACGAGCTGCACCTGCCGATCGGCGTTGCCATCGAGGCCGAGGATCCCGAGGAGATCGCCATCTCCATCGCCGCCGAGATGATCCACCTGCGCCGCACCAAACTCGTCCCCCGCAAGCGCTAATCGCATCCCCACCAATAAGTTGCGGTGAAATACGGATTGTTTAAGCCTGATAGGCCGCCAAACAGTCCCTATTTCACCGCAACAGCTTTTTGGGACCCATTTGTGCGGGGGAGTTGTGGAGTTGTGCAGGCAGACGAGGTTTTTCTGGAAATACACTCCCGATGCGCGTATAGTACCGATTGTTTTGTCGGCTCCTGCTGTGTCGAGTCCAAACCGCAAAATGCCATGAGCGGCGCGGATGCAGCCAGGAGGCACGAGGACAACCCATCGTGGCCACGCCCCGTGCTTAAAACCCCAAGAAGGAGTGAACAATGGCAGAAGAGAAGTATGTGCCGCGTCTGAAGACCAAGTACAACAACGAGGTCAAGCAGCAGCTTCAGGACAAGTTCCAGTACGAGAACGTCATGATGATCCCCAAGTTTGAGAAGATCGTCGTGAACATGGGTGTCGGCGAGGCCGCTACCGATTCCAAGGCCATCGACGGTGCCGTGCGCGACCTGCGCGCCATCACCGGCCAGCAGCCGATGATCACCCGTGCCCGCAAGTCCATCGCTACCTTCCGCCTGCGCGCTGGTATGCCGATCGGCTGCAAGGTTACCCTGCGTGGCGACCGTATGTGGGAGTTCTTCGATCGTCTGACCTCCGTCGCGATCCCCCGTATCCGCGACTTCCGCGGCATCTCCGCCAAGAGCTTCGACGGCCGTGGTAACTTCTCCATGGGCGTCACCGAGCAGCTCATCTTCCCCGAGATCGACTTCGACTCCGTCGATCACCAGCGCGGTATGGACATCACTTTCGTGACCACCGCCAATACCGATGAGGAGGCCAAGGCCCTTCTGGACGCCTTCGGTTTCCCGTTCAAGAAATAGGTTCACCTGCCCTATAAGCGCCGTTCCCACAAGGGGGCGGCGCTTGGGGCGAACAATACTCTATGTGAGGAGGATATAAGTGGCTAAGACATCGATGATCGTCAAGTGCAATCGCAAGCAGAAGTTCTCTACTCGTGAGTACACGCGCTGCCAGCGCTGCGGCCGTCCGCACTCTGTGTACCGCAAGTTCGGCCTGTGCCGTGTCTGCTTCCGCGAGCTTGCACTCAAGGGCGAGCTTCCCGGCGTTAAGAAGGCCAGCTGGTAAGTCACTACCAGCGTTTCAAGCATCAGTTTGGAACAGGGAAAACGCGCTAAAAAGGCTTTGCCGTTAAGGGCGGCGAAGAACCAAGAGCACGTGTTCATCAAGAACGAAGGAGAATCTGTATGAACCTTACAGACCCGATCGCAGATATGCTTACGCGCATCCGTAACGCTAACTCTGTGAACAAGGCCACGGTCTCCATGCCGAGCAGCAAGAAGCTCGTCGAGATCGCTCGTGTTCTGCACGAGGAGGGCTACATCGAGGGCTACGATGTCGAGGACACCGTTCCCCAGAAGACTCTGCACATCACGCTTAAGTATGGTCCCAAGAAGGCTAAGGTCATCAACGGCATCCGCCGCATTTCCAAGCCGGGCCTGCGTAAGTACACCGGCGTTGCCGACATGCCCCGCGTCCGCGGTGGCCTTGGTACCGCCATTATTTCCACCAGCCATGGCGTCATGACCGACCGCGATGCTCGCAAGCACAACGTCGGCGGCGAGATCATCGCTTACGTCTGGTAATTCGCTCGGTAGGTAGAAGGAAAGGAGATCACCGTGTCTCGTATCGGTAATAAGCCTGTCCAGATTCCCGCCGGAGTCGAAGTGGCAGTCAACGGCAACAACGTTGTCGTCAAGGGCCCCAAGGGCCAGCTCGAGCTCGATGTCTTTGAGAAGCTCGCTATCAACGTCGAGGACAACGTCCTCACCGTTTCCCGTCCCGACGACGAGCGTGAGACCCGTGCCCGCCACGGCCTCACCCGCGCCCTCATCCACAACATGGTTGTTGGCGTTTCCGAGGGCTTCGAGAAGAAGCTCGAGCTCGCCGGCGTCGGTTACCGCGTGCAGCAGAAGGGCAAGAACCTCGAGTTCTCCCTGGGCTTCTCGCACCCCGTGATCGTCGAGGCTCCCGAGGGCATCACCTTCGAGGTTCCCGACAACACCCACGTGAACGTCAAGGGTATCAACAAGCAGCAGGTCGGTCAGATCGCCGCTGAGATCCGCGGCCATCGTCCTCCCGAGCCTTACAAGGGCAAGGGTATCCACTACGTTGGCGAGCACATCCGCCGCAAGCTGGGTAAGGCCGCCAAGTAGTCGTAACCGACTCACTCGCATAAGACCAGCACCCCGTCAGGTGCTGGCAAGATCAACCTTTTTAGGAGTTTACGTATGAACAAGCATAAGGCGAAGCTGGAAGGCCTCAAGCGTCGTCAGCGTCGTGTTCGCGGCAAGGTCTCGGGTACCTCCGAGCGTCCGCGTCTTCGCGTGACCCGTACTAACGCCAACATCTATGCCCAGATCATCGACGACAGCAAGGGCTCCAGCCTGACGCTCGTCTCTGCCTCGACCCTCGAGGCCGAGTTCAAGGGCACCCACACCTCGAACAAGGAGGCTGCGGAGAAGGTCGGTCAGCTCGTTGGCAAGCGCGCCATCGAGGCCGGCATCACCAAGGTCGCCTTCGATCGCGGTGGCCGTATCTACCATGGCCGCGTCAAGGCCCTCGCCGACGGTGCTCGTGCCGCCGGTCTCGAGTTCTAGGAGGTATGTAGCACATGGCTCGTAATCAGAAGCAGCAGCGCGAGGCCTCCGAGTTCGAGGAGCGCGTCGTTTACATCAACCGCGTGTCGAAGACCGTCAAGGGTGGTCGTCGCATGAGCCTCGTCGCTCTCGTCGTCGTTGGCGACGGCAAGGGCAACGTCGGCGTTGGCATGGGCAAGTCCGCTGAGGTGCCCATGGCCATCTCCAAGGCGTCTCTCGATGCCAAGAAGAACATGTTCCACGTGCCGGTGACCGAGCAGGGCACCATCCCGCACGAGGTTCTCGGCCACTTTGGTGCCGGCCGCATCATCATCAAGCCCGCTGTCGAGGGTACCGGCGTTATCGCCGGCGGCGCTGTGCGTCCCCTCTTCGAGCTTGCTGGCATCAAGAACGTCCTGTCCAAGTCCCTCGGTACCGACAACGGCCTCAACATCATCAAGGCTGCCGTCGAGGGCCTCAAGGAGCTCTCCAGCCCTGAGGACGTCGCGGCTCGCCGTGGTCTGACGGTCTCCGAGATGTTCGTCGGTAAGGAGAACTAAGCATGGCTGACACCATCAAGATCAAGCAGGTCCGCAGCACCAACGGTTGCAAGCAGGACCAGGTCCGTACTGTCCGTGCCCTCGGTCTCCACAGGATCCGCGAGGTTCGCGAGATTGCTGACAACGAGTCCGTCCGCGGCATGATCTTCAAGGTCAAGCACCTTGTCGAGATTGTAGAGGAGTAGCAAATGCAGCTTCACGATCTTACTCCCGCGCCCGGTTCCACCAAGAACCGCAAGCGCGTCGGCCGTGGCAATTCTTCGGGTCACGGCACCACTTCTGGCCGCGGTCAGAAGGGCCAGGGTTCCCGCTCTGGCGGCACCAAGGGTGCCGGCTTCGAGGGCGGCCAGACTCCGCTGGCTATGCGCCTGCCCAAGCTTCCGGGCTTCCGCAACCCCCGTCGTATCGAGTACACCGCTGTTAACGTTGAGCGTCTTGAGCGTAAGTTTGAGGACGGCGCTGTGATCGACGGTGCCGCTCTTAAGGCCGCTCGCATCACCAAGAGCGAGTTCGAGCCCGTCAAGGTGCTCGGCAATGGTGAGCTCACCAAGAAGTTCACGGTCAAGGTCGACAAGGTCAGCGCTTCTGCGCAGGCCAAGATCGAGGCCGCCGGCGGAAAGGTCGAGCTGCCGTGCTAAATGGTCTTAAGAATGCTTTCCGCATCAAAGAATTGCGCGAAAAGATTCTTTTTACCATAGCTATGCTCGTCGTGTACCGCATTGGTGCGCACGTTCCTGTGCCCGGCATTCCCTTCCAGGGGATGCTGGGCCTTTTCTCGACCGATAACAATTCGGTCGCCGCAGGTGCTATGGCCCTCCTGAATCTTTTCTCTGGCGGCGCGTTGAGCTATGTGTCGGTGTTTTCGCTGGGCATCATGCCTTACATCACCAGCTCGATCATCCTCCAGATGCTCCAGGCCGTCGTGCCTTCCCTGCACGAGCTTGCCCGCGAGGGCGAGGTCGGTCAGACCAAGATTACGCAGTATTCGCGTTACCTCACCCTGGCTCTGGCAATCCTCAACTCCGTGGGTTACCTCTTCCTCTTTAAGAGCTTCGGCATCAGCTTTAATGGCGCCGGCGCTCCCGAGATCATCTTCGACCTCATGATCGTCGGTACGCTCACCGCGGGCGCCATGCTGATCATGTGGATTGGTGAGCTCATCACCCAGCGCGGTATCGGCAATGGCATGTCGCTGATCATCTTTGCGAACATCATGGCCGGTCTGCCGCAGGCTATCTTCTCCAGCACCGAGGGCAATGCCGGTGGCATCATCACCATGGTGATCATCTGCGCCATCATCCTGCTGGTTATCCCGCTGATTGTTTTCCTTGAGCGCGGCCAGCGTCGCATCCCGGTCTCCTACGCCAAACGCGTCGTGGGCCGTCGCATGATGGGTGGTCAGACCACCTACCTGCCCATCAAGGTCAACACCGCGGGTGTCGTGCCAATCATCTTCGCTTCGGCGCTGCTGTACTTCCCGGCTCAGATTGCCGTGTTCTTCCCCGGCATCGGCTGGATTCAGGCAGTTGCCTCTGCGCTTTCGCGCGGCTGGCTCAACTGGGTGCTTAACGTTGTCCTCATCGTGTTTTTCGCGTACTTCTACACCTCCATGGTGTTCAACCCCGATGACACGGCCGACAACCTTAAGAAGCAGGGCGGCTTTATTCCGGGCGTGCGTCCGGGTAGGGCTACCGCGGCCTACATCAAGAACGCGCTCAACAAGATTACGCTTCCCAGCGCTGTCTTTTTGGCGCTCATCGCCATCGTGCCTTCGATCATCTTCTCCTTTACGGGTAACCAGCTGATCCAGGCATTTGGCGGCACGTCCATCCTCATCATGGTCGGCGTCGTGCTCGACACGGTCGATAAGCTCGAAGGCCAGATCAAGATGTATGATTACGATGGATTCTTTAAATAGGCTAGAGGAGGATTGCTCATGAACCTCGTATTGCTCGGAGCTCCGGGTGCCGGTAAGGGTACCGTCGCACAGGAGCTCGTCGCCGAGTTTGGCGTCGCTCACATTTCCACGGGCGACCTGCTGCGTGCTGCCGTCAAGGGTGGCACCGAGCTTGGTATTCAGGCTAAGAAGTACATGGACGCTGGCGAGCTCGTTCCCGACCAGCTCGTGATCGACCTTGTCAAGGAGCGCCTTGCTGCCGATGACGCCCAGCAGGGCTTCATCCTCGACGGCTTCCCGCGCAACACCGCCCAGGCTGTGACACTCGATTCCGAGCTCTCCGTCATGGGTCGCGAGATCGACTGCGCCCTTCTGGTCGATGTGGCCCCCGAGGTCATCATCGATCGTCTGTCTTCGCGTCGCACCTGCCGCGCATGCGGTTACACCGGCACCGCTGCCGATGCTATCTGCCCCAAGTGTGGCGGCGAGATGTATCAGCGCGACGACGACAAGCCCGAGACCATCAAGAACCGTCTCGACGTCTACGAGAAGTCCACGAGCCCGCTCGTCGACTACTATCGTGGCCAGGGTCTGCTCAAGTCGGTCAACGGTGACCAGGCTCGCGAGACCGTGTACGGGGATGTCAAAGAGGCTCTCGGTCTATGATCAAGATTAAGTCTGCAACGCAAATCGAGCAGATGAAGAAGGCAGGAGCGCTATCTAAGATGGCGCTCCGCCACGTTGGAGCCATGGTGCGTCCCGGCGTTTCGACTTTTGAGCTCGATCAGCTCGCGGAGCAGATTATCCGCATGCATGGCGGCACCCCGGCCTTTAAAGGTTACGGCGGGTTCCCCGGTACCATCTGTGCATCGATTAACGATGCCGTGGTACATGGTATTCCCAACCCCGACATGATCCTGCGCGATGGCGATATCATCTCCATCGATACGGGAGCTGTTGTCGACGGTTGGGTCGGCGATAACGCTTGGACGTTTTTCGTCGGTACCCCCACGCCCGAGGCCAAGGCCCTGTGCGAGGTTACGCGCGATTGCCTTAAGGCTGCAATCGGGCAGGCTGTTCCCGGTAACCATATCGGGGACGTCGGTTATGCCGTCCAGTCCCTCGCCGAGTCTCACGGCTATGGCGTGCTTCGCGATTATGTGGGGCATGGCATCGGCCGCGTGATGCACGAGGACCCCAACGTTCCTAACTATGGAAAGAAGGGGAGGGGCGTTCGCCTCCAGGCCGGCATGGTCATTGCCATTGAGCCGATGGTTACGATGGGTTCCAACCATGTGAGCACGGGTTCCGACGGTTGGATCGTCACGACCAACGACCACCTGCCCGCCGCGCACTACGAGAACACCGTCGCCATCACCAATGACGGTCCGGTGATTCTCACCACGGATGCGCAAGGTGCTTGGTGTTCGCTCCAAGGCGGAGAAATGTAACAAGTTCCACTTAGTTGTGGAGCCATTACGAAGTTATTACGATGCGTGCATACGTGTTGTAGAATACTCAATCGCTGTCGTTTTCTAGAGAAAGATGATTGCTTGTGAAGAAGGAAGACGCAATTGAGCTCGAGGGTACGGTAAAAGAGCCGCTGCCCAACGCCATGTTTAAGGTTGAGCTCGAGAACGGTCATTCGGTTCTGTGCAACATTTCTGGCAAGATCCGAATGAATTACATCCGTATTCTCCCCGGTGACAGGGTTGTCGTGGAGCTTTCCCCGTACGACCTGACCCGCGGCCGCATCACCTATCGCTACAAATAGCGGCACGCATACACGCACTCCATTTCCGACTGCAGGCTTAGCTCAACCTACGGTCGGATTGTGTGTGAAGACCAGCCATAGTTTTAAACGCCTGCGGCTGGGCGAGTAGATAGTAGGGAAGTAGTTTGAGCGCTACCGAAAGGAAGAACGATGAAGGTACGTCCTTCGGTCAAGAAGATGTGCGATAAGTGCAAAATCATTAGGCGCCATGGCAAGGTCCTCGTCATTTGCGAGAACCCCCGTCATAAGCAGCGTCAGGGTTAAGAGAGGAGACTACGTTGGCCCGTATTAATGGTGTCGACCTCCCGCGTGAGAAGCGCGTTGAGATCGGTCTGACCTACATTTACGGCATCGGCCGCACCACTGCGACGAAGATTTGCGTCGAGTGCAACGTTAACGTGGATACGCGCGTTAAGGACCTCACCGAGGATGAGGTTAACGCCATCCGCGATTATATCGATAAGAACCAGATCATGGTTGAGGGCGACCTCCGCCGTGAGCGCAACCAGAACGTCAAGCGCCTTATGGACATCGGCTGCAACCGCGGCCTTCGTCACCGCAAGGGCCTCCCGGTCCGCGGCCAGCGCACCCACACTAACGCTCGTACCCGCAAGGGCCCGAAGCGTCAGATCGGTGCTAAGAAGAAGAAATAAGGAGCGCTAGATAGATGGCTACTGCTAAGAAGAACGTTCGCGCTGCCCGTCTGAAGCGCGCGGACCGTAAGAACATTTCCGTGGGCCAGGCTCACATTCGTTCTACGTTCAACAACACGATCGTTTCGATCACCGATCCCCAGGGCAACGTCATTTCCTGGAAGTCGGCTGGCCAGGTGGGCTTCAAGGGCTCCCGTAAGTCCACGCCGTTCGCTGCCCAGATGGCTGCCGAGGCTGCTGCCAAGCAGGCCATGGAGCACGGTATGAAGAAGGTTTCCGTCTTCGTCAAGGGCCCCGGCTCCGGTCGTGAGACCGCCATCCGCTCCCTCCAGGCTGCTGGCCTCGAGGTCTCGAGCATCCAGGACAAGACCCCCATTCCGCACAACGGCTGCCGCCCCAAGAAGCGTCGCCGCGTGTAACTGAAAGGATCGTATCAATATGGCAATCGACAGGACTCCTGTTCTTAAGCGCTGCCGTCAGCTCGGGATCGATCCCGCTGAGCTCGGTTACAGCAGCAAGAAGGAATCTATCCGTCAGCCCAAGCGCCGTCGCAAGGAATCTGAGTACGGCATGCAGCTGCGCGAGAAGCAGAAGGTCAAGTTCATCTATGGCGTTCTGGAGAAGCAGTTCCACGGCTACTTCAACAAGGCCCGCAAGATGAACGGCGTCACCGGTGAGAACCTCATGATCATCCTTGAGTCTCGCCTCGACAACGTCGTCTTCCGTCTTGGCTTCGCCCGCACCCGCAAAGAGGCTCGTCAGTCCGTCCGTCACGGTCACTTCACCGTGAACGGCAAGCGCGTGGACATCCCGTCCTACCGCGTCAAGGCCGGCGACGTCGTCGCTGTCGGCGAGAAGTTCCGTGACCTCCTCCCCATCAAGGAGGCCCTGATTTCCTCCGAGCGCTTTGAGGTCCCTGGCTGGCTCGAGGTCGATATCGAGAAGCTGTCTGGTAACGTGCTCGCTCTGCCGACGCGTGAGCAGATCAGCGGTGATATCAACGAGCAGCTCATCGTCGAGCTCTACTCTAAGTAGTCCATCCGGGCTGCTGAGGCTGGAGGTAATACATGTCAGAATTCATTAGGCCTCAGGTTCAGGTCGAAGAGATCAACGAGACGTCTGCTCGTGTCTCCGTCGAGCCGCTCGAGCGTGGTTACGGCGATACGCTGGGTAACTCCCTTCGTCGCGTTCTTCTGTCCTCGCTCGAGGGTGCCGCTGTCGAGGCTATTCAGATCGATGGTGCGCAGCACGAGTTCATGACCATCCCTAACATGGTCGAGGATGTCACCGACATCGTCCTGAATGTCAAGGGTCTTGTCTTCAGGGCTCTCGGCACGACCGACGAGGCGACCGCCACCATCTCGGTTGACGGCCCCTGCGAGGTCACCGGTGCGGACTTCTTTATTCCGTCCGAGTTTGAGCTGGTCAACCCCGAGCAGCACATCGCTACGCTCACCGAGGGTGGCCATCTCACCATGAGCATGCGCATCGGCTATGGCCGCGGCTATGTTTCTGGCGAGGCCAACAAGCGCGACAACGATCCCATCGGTGTGATCCACGTCGACTCGCTGTACTCGCCGGTTTCCCGTTGCGCCAAGCTCGTTGAGGCTTGCCGTGTCGGTCAGCACACCGACTACGACCGCCTTGTCCTCGAGATCGAGACCAACGGCTCCATCGCCCCGCGCGACGCCGTGGTCCAGGCTGCCAATATCATCAACCAGCATATGGCCGCCTTTATGAACCTTGCCGAGACCCCCGAGGTCGAGGAGGAGGCTTCGATCTTCGCTCCCGAGGTCACCAACGACAACGCCGAGCTGGACAAGCAGATCGAGGATCTGGACCTTTCCGTCCGTTCCTACAACTGCCTTAAGCGCGCCAGCATTCACTCGGTCCGTCAGCTCGTTGAGTTCTCGGAGAACGATCTGCTCAACATCCGTAACTTCGGTGTTAAGTCGATCGAGGAAGTGAAGGACAAGCTTGAGTCCATGGGCCTGAGCCTGAAGGCTTAATGCTTCGCATATTTGAGGAGAAACTAGACCATGCGTCACAACGTTAAGAAGGGCCTGAAGCTCGGCACCGATGCGAGCCACACCAAGGCCATGAAGAAGAGCCTTGCTAAGGCCCTCTTCGAGAACGACCGCATCAAGACCACCGAGACCCGCGCTAAGGCGCTGCGTTCGGTCGTCGACCCGATCATCACTTGGGCCAAGAAGGGCGACCTGCACTCTCGTCGTCTGGCTATCGCCAAGCTCGGCGATAAGCAGCTCGTTGCCGAGATCTTCGACAAGGCTGCTCAGGGCATGTGGCAGGACCGCAACGGCGGTTACACCCGCATCATGAAGCTCGGTAACCGCAAGGGCGACAACGCTCCCATCGTTATCATGGAGCTCGTCACCGAGCCTTGCACGCCTAAGGCCAAGAAGGCTGCTCCGGTCCCCAAGAAGGCCGCTGCTCCCAAGAAGGTCGAGGCTGTCGAGGAGGCTCCTGCTGAGGAGACCGCTGAGTAGACATTCCGTCTGCATAGGCTATATTCGAGGGGTACGTTCGCGTACCCCTCTTTTTTTGTCGCGATACCGTTACTTGTTTGTTGGGAGCGCCCATGACTGCGCCGTCTGATTTCAATTCGATTTCCGAGCTTGACGCCACGCTCGTTTTCCGCGTGGCCTATGATGGCTCGTCGTATAGCGGATTTGCCGAGCAGCCGGGACAGACGACGGTTGCGGGTGAGCTACGTCGAGCCATCGAGACGCTGCTTCGCCGCCCGATCGATTTGACGTGCGCGGGACGTACCGATGCCGGCGTACATGCCGTGGCTCAGTACATCAGCGTGCCTGTAACGGACGCTGAGCTCGCGTGTACGCGCCGTAGGTGGCTGCGGGCTATGGATGCCCTGCTGCCCAAAGATATCGCCATCAACGAGGTCTACAAGGCTCGTAAGGGCTTTTCTGCGCGCTTTGACGCGCGCTCTCGCACTTACACCTATCGCATTGCCGATCGTGATGCGCGGCCCGTGCTGTCACGCGGTGCTGTGTGGTGGCATCGCTATCCCCTCGACGTCGATGCGATGGCGGCCGCCTGCCCTGCGCTTTTGGGCGAGCAGGACTTTAAAAGCTTTTGCAAGGTTGCCTCGGCCGTTGGCAAGCCCACGCATCGTTGCGTGATGCGTGCCGAGTTTGGCCATGAGGTTGCGTTTGGCGAGGACATCCTGACGTTCACCATCGAGGGCAATGCGTTTCTGCATTCGATGGTTCGCACGATCGTGGGCACGCTTGTCGAGATTGGCATGCATCGCCGTGAACCCGAGTGGATGCGTGAGGTCATCGATGCTTGCGACCGTACCGCTGCGGGCCCCACGGCTCCTGCCTGTGGCCTTACGTTTATGGGCGTGGATTACGATCCCGCCGAGCTTGTCGTGCTCGACTAGGGGAGGGCTCGACGCGTCGTGCGTCGACACCTGTCATCTGTGGGCTGCGCGTGTGCAACATCTGTTCTTGGCGTGCAATACAACCGGTGTCTCATTGCTTTTATTGCTGGGGTGTACCATGAACCACGATTTGATTCATTGCTGTCGGGAGGACGGATAACTTGGTTCGACGTGGCTCGCATCCGCGACTTTCGGTGATCCTTGTGGTAGAAGGTTCGTCCAGCTATGCGATGCGTGCGCTCGAGAGTATCCAGAACCAAGACCTCTACGATTTGCAGATTGTCGTTGTCTGCCGCGATGCTGCGCCCGGTGTGCGCCATTCGCTTCAAGTTGCTGCCGACAGGGACATCCATATTGATTTGATTGACGTCGAGGACGCGAAGCGCGGTGCTTGCCTTCGTGCCGGTTTTGCTGCCTCGCGTGGCTCTCAAATCATCGCTATGAACGCCGATGAGTGGTTTGCTCCGCAGTCCCTTTCCAAGATGGTCGATATCGCGTGCGATACTGCGGCAGACATTGTGCTCCCCTCGGTGTCGCTCGATCGATACGATGCGCATCGCGAGCGTCATTCGCGCGTCTTGGATGCTGCTCATATTTCCATTGATGGCAAATCTTCGATGGTGGCCGGGCTGCCTCAGTTGATTTTAGGCGGCCTTGTCGTTCAGACCTCTGGCGTGATGTACAGCCGCTCGCTGTTTGAGGCATGCCTTTTGTGCGACAAGGCGTTTCGCACAGTTGGGTTTATGGCATGCGCGCTTTCGCAGGCACGATGCGTGTCCGGCTGCGGCGATGCTTGTTTCCACGCGGCGGCACCTAAGCTTACAGATGCCTTTGATCCCACCATGTATGCCAAGGTATCCGATGATGCCCGAGCGCTCGACGAGCTTGCGGACTCACTCTCGGAAGCAGATAGCGGTGGTCGGCTTAAGCTGGCAAGCCAGAAGTTCTACTTTGCCGGACTAGTCGCCTGCATCGAGAATTTGTGTCTGAGCCCGCATGGGGTGTCGTCAATCGAGCGTTCCGCCCGCATGCGTGATATGCTCGAGGCGCCTCGAACCCGTCAGATGGTCGCCGCGCTCAAGGATAACCATCGGGGACTCGGTCTGTTGTTTGGGCCGATCGCCAGCGCCAAGCCCGCGCGCTGCGTGATGTGTACGCATCTGGCAGCTTTTCTTAACCGGACGGGCGCAAAAACCGCCTAAACGGCTCATTTCGAAACAAATTTGCATAGAATTGTTTCGAAATGCGTTCTTATACACAAAAGCCTTCAAATAGCGTTAAACTATTCAATCACTGATTGATTGTCTCCGCCATCTTTTGGAGAGAGGGTTTGTATGGCTAAAAAACGCAATGGGCGCCAGGATGCCATTAGAGATATTGTGCGCAATAAGGACGTCCGCACGCAGCGCGTGCTGGTCGATGAGCTCCGCGCTATGGGCTTTGATTGCACGCAGGCGACTGTCTCTCGCGATATTGCCGATATGGGGCTGCGTAAGCTCCCTGAGGGCATCTATGTTCTGGCAGAGGACCTGCACCTGCAGCGTATGGTTTCCGAGCTCGTAACGGGCGTTTTGCGCACCGATAATCTGGTTATGATCAAGGCTCAGCCTGGTACGGCTTCCGGCATCGCCGCCGCTGTTGATGCGGCAGAGCTGCCCGATGTGCTTGGCTCGCTTGCCGGCAACGATACGATTTTGGTTATTGCCCAGACGGCCGAGGACGGCGAGCGTCTTGAAGCGCTGATCAATAAGCTGAGCAATTCTCGCAAGTAGGCGTGCGGGTCGTGCGCTCGGCACTGTGCGCGCTGACATAGTGGCTTGTAAGGGGTATCGACGTTGGTCGGTACCCCCTTTTTGTCTGCCGGTATAAAGATCGCCCATCAGGTTGCTTTAAACTAAAAAGGCCCCCGAGCAGTTTAATAAGCTGCTCGGGGGCCTTGTTGCTTATGGCTGGATGAATTTCTAGCCGACCGTATCGTCAGGCGTGGGCGAGGGGTCGGGAGTGGGCGTAGGCGTAGGCGTAGGCGTAGGCGTAGGCGTGCCGCCATCGCCGCCGGTCGAACCACCAGT
>CAJMOM010000034.1:0-13009 GCA_905215005.1 uncultured bacterium
CCCAGGCCGCACGTCCGCAGCGCGATCGCAACCGCGACGCTGTCCAGGCTCCCAAAGGCGAGTTTATCGAAGGTCGTCGTGCTGCCGCCGAGGCGCTACGCACTGGTTTTCCCATCAAGTGCGCGCTCATTGCCGAGGGCGGGGAGCGCGATGCCGCCTTGTCGCGCCTGGTCGACGACCTCAACGCCGCGGGTGTCCGCATTAAGTATGTACCGCGCGCGCAGCTCGATGCGCTGTCGAGCCATGGCGCCCACCAGGGCATTGCGCTCGAGGTTGGCAACTTCCCCTATGCCGATGTCGCCGATATTCTCGACCGCGCAGGCGACGGTCCGGCGCTCGTCATCGTGCTCGACCACGTGACCGACGACGGTAACTTTGGCGCCATCGTGCGCTCCGCCGAGGTTGTGGGCGCGGCGGGCGTCGTCATTGCCAATAAGCGTGCCGCCGGCGTTACCGTGGGCAGCTACAAGACTTCTGCCGGCGCCGTCATGCACCTGCCCATCGCGCAGGTTCCCAACATTGCCCGTGCACTCGATGACCTCAAGGCCGCTGGCTTTTGGGTGGGCGGTGCTTCCGAGCACGCCGAGGGCAGTTGCTGGGACGCCCCCTTCGAGGGCCGCGTGGCGCTCGTCATGGGCTCCGAGGGCGACGGCATCTCGCGCCTGGTGCTCGAGAAATGCGACTTTTTGACCAAGCTTCCCCAGCGCGGCATGACCGAGAGTCTCAACGTTGCCCAGGCGACCACCGCGCTGTGCTTTGAGTGGCTGCGCCGCAATGCCGGCGAGCTCAAGGGGGAGGAGTAGCGCATGTCCAAGAAGAACCGCGCCAAGTCCAAGGCCAAGCGCTTTGGCGAGGGCTCGGCCAAGCCGATTGTTTCGGCCGCGACCTACGGCGTGGGCGGCAATGCGTTTGCGCAGGCTATCGCCGACCCAGTCTCGACGGTGCACTCCAACAAGCCCGAGCTGTTGGTGGTCGACGGTTACAACGTGATCCACTGCACGCCGCGCTACGAAAAGCTCGTGTACGACCATTCCGACGATCCGTATTCCAGCGACGTTCACGATATGGCGCGCACCGCCCTCATCAACGACGTCGCCGCCTTTGCCCAGGGCCGCTACGAGGCCGTGATCGTGTTCGACGGCGCGGGCAATATCTCCAACGAGCGCCCCAACCTGCCGGCCCGTGGCGTGCGTATCGAGTTTTCGCCGACGGGCGTCTCTGCCGATACCGTGGTGCAGAAGCTCTGCATCGAGGCACGTGAGGAAGGCCGCGCGTGCTCCGTGGTTTCGAGTGACGGCACAATCCAGGCCGTCGTCATGGGCAAGGGCGTCACGCGCATCTCGAGCCGTATGCTGGTGGACGAGATCAAACAGATCGATAACGACGTTCACGAGGCAGAGGAAGCTCCGCAGATCAAGATGACTCTGGGCAGCCGCCTGAGCCCCGATGCCCTGGCCAAGCTCAAGGCCCTTCGCGGACGGTAGGTGAGCTGACGGCGCGACGCTGTCTCGCTAACTCCATTCAGCGATGTCGATCATTCTACGGAGGCGCCATGTAAGCGCCTCTTTTAGATATGGCAGTCTCGCTGTAAGAGCGTCGTTTTTTGATAGGATTTCGATTGCCTCGTCAACGAAACCCTCGAGCTTGTCGTCGTCAAACCAGCTCATATCCTCAACAAGCAGCATTTGTTTGGCGGGGCGTGAATGAAATTGTGCACTGGTAAAACTGTGCTCTCCCGCCCTAAGCTCCTCTAGTGATATGTTGCACCAGAGTGATGAGCCCGAATCGAAGATGGGGGCTGGTCTGCAGACCAGTGAGTTGACGTTTCGCACGAGGCCGAAGTTGCGCCAATGACGATCGTAGTTGGCGATGATGTCGTCGCACACGATCATGCGGTCAAGGGCATCCTTGACGCCTGTCACCCCGAGCTCCTCGCAGTTTGCTACGTATCGCTCGTAGTCGGTTAGTCGTTCATCTGCGTTTGCGTGCTGGTTTACATAGAACGCAGGGACATACTCTTCTTCATCAGTTAAGAAGACATCGCATATGCTCAGGGCGGAAGTGCCCGTGCCCTCGAGTGAGTAAGGCACATAATCGCAGGCGTTTAGGATGCGACGGTGGAGCGCGGTCGCCACCAGCTCGTTATAAGGTTCCTGGTTCAGGTGCGCTCCTGCCTTATGCAGAATTCGACGTCCGCCCTCGCACGTCCAGTACTTTTGAAGATTGCCGTCCGACGTGTTATCGGGCTTTGCGGCAGCCGCTTTTCCCTCTGGGGCAAAGGGCGCAATGGACAGCGAGACGTCATCAAAGGCGTTATTGAAGAAGTTAATATCTTCCCACGCGAGACCGGAACCTTGGGGTCTAATCCAATACTGGTCGGATAAGGAGAGGCCAAGATTTCGCTGTACGAGTTCATCGGGAACATCGACTGCGGCTTCTGCAAGCAGGGAGGCTAGCCCAATGCGTGCGAGCGGAATACCGCGGCCGCGCCACCAGATGCGGAAGGAGTCGAGCGATATGGGGCTATTAGGGCCAAATACTCCAATAGGGGCGTGGGCGTAATCTATGTCGGCGCCGATGTGGGTAAAGTCTTTTCGCGATGTGCTGTAGACCAGCTGAGCGACTTCGTGCGTGCGGTTCATGAGGGTGAACGCGATCTCGTTCTTACCGTGGCCGCGGCGGGGACGTCCCCCCGTTTTGGTCACGGAGCGGAGTCGCGTGTCAACGCTGCTTTTGTCGATGAGCCATACACCAGAAGCCTTGCGGGCCTCAAGTGCTCCGTTTTTTATGAGCTCCTGCACCCTGCGCGGAGTGATGCCGAGCAGTTCGGCTGCTTCCTTGGTAGTAAGCATCGCGAAACCCTTCGTCAAAACGAATAGTTTTATATAGCCAATTGTAATTAAAACTATTCGTTTTGACGAATGGTTTTAAGATTGAGGGCGAACTGACAGAAATGAACGGGCCTGGTACCTGTTGTTGCTGGATTTTGCATATTTGTATAACGCTGTGTGGCCTGTTGCGCCTCGTCCGCAATTCCTTTATTCTTAACAGGCTTCGCGCGAAAGCGCCAAGTGTGCCAGTGTGGCGCAACGGTAGCGCAACTGATTTGTAATCAGTGGGTTGCAGGTTCGATTCCTGTCACTGGCTCCATGAGAGTTTCGGGCTCTGTTCCCTTGTGGGACAGGGCCCGTTTCTTTTTAGGTGGTGTGCCATCGGGTTGGCGCCCATCCAGTTTTCGGTTTGTCTCAATCTGTAACACGAAGGGGCGGAAAACCGTTCTTACTGTTACAGAATGAGACGTAAGCTGGGGTCTCTGCGTAATATCTCGATCTGTAACAGATAGGGGAGAAAGTGCTCTCTAAATGTTATAGATCGAGACAAAGGCCGGACCGGTCCCGGTCATCCTGGTCGAGCGTGGATTTTCGGACGTACGAGCGTGGAAAATCTCCCGCCTAGTGAATGGGCGTGGATAATCTGCCACTTTGGGCTCAGTGGCACGCCATAAGTGGGAGATTATCCACGCTCGATTTCAAACGGGAGAAATCCACGGTCGATTCTGCCGGGCCCCGGTCACGACCTATATATAGGTGTAAATGAGCCGTTATCGAAGTTCGTTCCTGCCGGCGTACTCCATCGTGACAAAGTGTTCCCTCGGGAAATGTTACCAGCGTAGCGAAATCCACTGTCCTTCATATCTAAACTCAATAAAACCGCAGGTCAAAGGTATATAGATACGCCCGGCACCGTGTATCTAGAGGTTTTCGTTGACAGCCCCCAAGGTTGCATCGTATTATCTTTTTCGTTCGCGGGGGCGGCGGTCCAAAAGACAAAAGAACCTGCGGATACTTGAACGATTGGGAGTTTGCCCGAGTGGTTAATGGGGACGGGCTGTAAACCCGTTGGCTCTGCCTACATAGGTTCGAATCCTATAGCTCCCACCCGTCAAGTGCCTGTATAGCTCAGTCGGTAGAGCACTTCGTTGGTAACGAAGAGGTCACCAGTTCAAGTCTGGTTGCAGGCTCCATCCGGCGGTGTAGCTCAGTTGGTTAGAGCACACGGTTCATACCCGTGGCGTCACTGGTTCGAATCCAGTCACCGCTACCATAGGTAACACGGTGGCTTCTCAATAGTATGTTGAGAGGCCACTATGGTATAAAGGCAAAGTCCCGTCCGGGGACGACCTGTTTAGAGGAGGGCTTTATGGCCAAAGAGAAGTTTGAGCGCACTAAGCCGCATGTTAACATCGGCACCATTGGTCACGTCGACCACGGCAAGACCACGCTGACCGCCGCCATCACCAAGGTTCTCTCCGAGACCGAGGGCTGCAAGGCTGACTTCACTGCGTTCGAGAACATCGACAAGGCTCCCGAGGAGCGCGAGCGCGGCATTACGATCTCCGTCTCCCACGTCGAGTATGAGACTGCTGCTCGTCACTACGCTCACGTTGACTGCCCGGGCCACGCTGACTACGTCAAGAACATGATCTCCGGTGCTGCTCAGATGGACGGCGCTATCCTGGTCATCGCCGCTACCGACGGCCCCATGGCTCAGACCCGCGAGCACATCCTGCTCGCCCGTCAGGTCGGCGTTCCCTACATCGTCGTCTTCCTGAACAAGTGCGACATGGTCGACGATGACGAGCTCATCGACCTCGTCGAGATGGAGACCCGTGAGCTCCTCTCCGAGTACGATTTCCCCGGCGACGACATCCCCGTCATCCGTGGTTCCGCTCTGGGCGCTCTCGAGGGCGACGCCAAGTGGATGGACGCCATTCGCGAGCTCATGAAGGCCGTCGACGAGTACATCCCGACGCCTGCTCGTAACAACGACCTCCCGTTCCTGATGGCCGTTGAGGACGTTATGACCATCTCCGGCCGTGGTACCGTTGCTACCGGCCGTGTCGAGCGCGGTGAGCTCAAGCTCAACGAGCCCGTCGAGATCGTCGGCATCAAGGATACCCAGAACACCGTCGTTACCGGTATCGAGATGTTCCGTAAGTCCATGGACTTCTGCGAGGCTGGCGACAACGTCGGTCTGCTGCTCCGCGGCATCAAGCGCGAGGACATCGAGCGCGGCCAGGTTCTCTGCAAGCCCGGTTCGGTTACCCCGCACACCAAGTTCACCGGCGAGATCTACGTTCTGACCAAGGAGGAGGGCGGCCGTCACACCCCGTTCTTCGATGGTTATCGTCCTCAGTTCTACTTCCGTACCACCGACGTTACCGGTACGGTCAAGCTCCCCGAGGGCACCGAGATGGCTATGCCTGGTGACCACATCACCATCGAGGGCGACCTCATCCACCCGATCGCCATGGAGGAGGGCCTGCGCTTCGCTATCCGCGAGGGTGGCCACACCGTCGGTTCGGGCATCGTCTCCACGATCATTGAGTAAATTAGCTCTTTGATATAGCTGACTTAGAGAACCCGGCACTTATATGGGTGCCGGGTTCTTTTCTGCAATGGATATTGAGCCGTTGCTGGTGTCGAGAGGATCGATAATGGTCCTGGATGCACCGTCGATTAGCTCTCGATGGCTTCATTGATGTGTTCCAAATATGAATGGATCCACCGAGAACCAATTGACTCGAGGTTTTCATTGACAGCACTTACGTGGAGCTGATAAAGTAACAACTCGTGCCCGTACGGGGCGGAAATGAAAGGTTCAGGATACATGCGTACTCTAGTTACTCTTGCGTGCACTGAGTGCAAGCGCCGCAACTATACGACCACCAAGAACAAGTCGACCATGCCTGATCGTATGGAGATCAAGAAGTATTGCCCCTGGTGCCGTCACCACACGCTGCACAAAGAGACTCGCTAGTCTCTAGTCACATACGCCAGTAGTTCAATTGGTAGAGCATCGGTCTCCAAAACCGAGTGTTGAGGGTTCGAGTCCTTCCTGGCGTGCCAGTCATTATTCCGTAAGCTCCCACTTGGGGGCTTACGGTTTACTCATGTATAAGCGCATTGCGCGGAGGTAACCCAAATGGCCAACAAGAAGAACAAGAAGAAGGCTCAGCAGTCGGCACCTGCCAACAGTGCTGCCGCCAACTCCAAGGTTGAGGCCAAGAAGGCCGTTGCCAAGAAGAACGAGAAGGCTGCGAAGTCCAAGAAGAACGAGAAGCCTGGTTTCTTCGCCCGCACCAAGAAGTATTTCGCTTCGGTCAAGTCCGAGATGAAGCGTGTTACGTGGCCCGATAAGAAGGAGCTCGTGAACTACTCGGTCGTCGTTTGCGCTTCTCTGGTCGTCGTCGGCGTCGTCATCGCTCTGCTCGATGCTGGCTTTGGCGAGGCTCTTGCTCTGTTCTCTGGATTGAGGGGCTAAACCATGTCTAAGCGTTGGTACGTCGTTCACACTTACTCCGGATACGAGAACCGCGTAAAGTCCGATCTCGAGCATCGTATCGAGACCATGGGCATGCAGGACCGTATCTTTGATATTGAGATTCCTATGGAGCGCGTCACCGAGATCAAAGAGGGTGGCAAGCGCGAGACCAAGGATTCCAAGATCTTCCCGGGTTATGTCCTGGTCCGCATGGAGATGGATGACGATGCTTGGACGTGTGTTCGCAACACGCCCGGCGTCACCGGTTTCCTTGGCGGCAACGGCAAGCCCGCTCCGCTTTCCCGTGACGAGTACAACAAGATGACTCGTCGTCCCGGTAAGGGCGATTCGCCCAAGCGCACCTCGGTTGATATTCAGGTCGGCACGTCCGTCCGCGTCACCGATGGCCCGCTTACCGACTTTGATGGCAAGGTCTCCGAGGTTAACACCGAGGCTGGCAAGCTCAAGGTCACGCTGATGATCTTTGGCCGCGAGACGCCGGTCGAGCTCGACTTTAACCAGGTCGCTGTCATCGCTTAAGTTTTCGTCCGTTCGCGCGAGCGTGCTTCTTCTGTGACTGCTCATCTCAGGAGTGCTTCTAACACGTGCGTGCTTACGATATAGCAAGTACTTCACACTCGTGATTCGAAAGGAATGACCATGGCTGAGAAGAAGGTTGCCAACGTCATTAAGCTCCAGATTCCTGCTGGTGCAGCTAACCCCGCTCCTCCCGTCGGCCCCGCCCTGGGCGCTGCTGGCGTGAACATCATGCAGTTCTGCCAGGCCTTTAACGCCGAGACGCAGGACAAGAAGGGCGACATCATCCCCGTTGAGATCTCTGTCTACGAGGATAAGTCCTTCTCCTTCATCACCAAGACCCCGCCGGCGGCTCACCTCATCAAGAAGGAGCTGAACCTCAAGTCTGGTTCCGCTAAGCCCCAGGCCGACAAGGTTGGTCAGCTCTCCCAGGAGCAGCTCACCAAGATCGCCGAGATCAAGATGCCGGACCTCAATGCCAACGACATTGACGCCGCCAAGAAGATCATCGCCGGTACCGCCCGTTCCATGGGCGTCACCATCGCTGAGTAGCGATTTCTTATGGTAACGACGGGTGCTCCGACCGGGGCGCCCGTTAAATGTGTGCAATAGGGCACACGATACGATGTGGGAGGGCTCACGCCCGTTTAACCACAGGAGGTAATGCACATGGCTAAGCATGGTAAGAGCTATAACGCCGCTGCCGAGAAGATCGACCGCGCCACGCTCTACACCCCCCTTCAGGCTGCCAAGCTCATCAAGGAGCTCGACACCGCCAAGTTCGACGAGACCGTCGAGGCCCACTTCCGTCTGGGCATCGATACTCGTAAGGCTGACCAGAACATCCGTGGTTCCATCTCCCTGCCTCACGGCACCGGCAAGACCGTTCGTGTTGCCGTCTTCGCCGAGGGTGAGAAGGCCCGCGAGGCTGAGGCTGCCGGCGCCGACATCATCGGTTCCGACGAGCTCGTCGCCCAGATCCAGAAGGGCGAGATCAACTTCGACGCCGCTATCGCTACGCCGAACATGATGGCTAAGGTTGGCCGCATCGGTAAGATCCTTGGTCCCCGTGGCCTCATGCCGAACCCTAAGCTCGGCACCGTGACCATGGACGTCGCCAAGATGGTCTCCGAGCTCAAGGCTGGCCGCGTTGAGTACCGCGCCGACCGCTACGGCATCTGCCACGTGCCCCTGGGCAAGAAGTCCTTCTCTGAGCAGCAGCTCGTTGAGAACTACGCTGCCCTGTACACCGAGATCCTGCGCGTCAAGCCCTCTTCTGCTAAGGGCAAGTACGTCAAGTCCATCTCCGTGTCTTCCACCATGGGCCCTGGCGTCAAGGTCGATCCCGCTGTCCAGCGTGACTTCCTGGCTGAGTAACTGCTAGTTACTGCCTGAGCAAAGCAAGCATTGCTAAAGAAACCCGGTTCTGCCTCGTGCAGGACCGGGCTTCTTGCTATCGCGTCAAAAGCATCATAAAGGGGACGGTGTCCCCTTTATGATGGTTACCAGGGTGTTCTGGCTGTTGAGGACTCGATGGCATCGTGGCGTTTGAGCTCGCGGCGCATGGTTTGCGAGTTGAGCCAGGCTGCCTGCCAGCCACGGATGGGGTAGCGCGTCTGGTCGAGCTCAAACTGCGTATAGCCGCAGGCGTTGATGATCGTCGTTCCACACACATGCTGCCGCTCGCGCTGAAAATCGGGACCGTAGCTCTGATGCACATGCCCGTGCACCATGTAGTCGGGGCTCCAGGACTCAAGCGCTGTGTTAAAGCATTCGAATCCCCGATGTGGCAGATCGTCCAGATCGCCCATGCCGGCGGCGGGCGCATGGGTGAGCAGGATGTCGCAGCCGCCGACCATCTTCACTTTGCGCGACAGCTTACGCATGCGCTTGGACATCTCGCGTTCGGTGTACATGTTGGCGCCGTCGCGATAACGCATGGACCCGCCAAGGCCCGCAATCCGAATCCCTCGGTACGTGTACACGCTGTCTTCCACGCAGATACATCCGCCCGGTGCATGACGTGCGTAGCGGTCATCGTGATTGCCACGCACGTAGATGAGCGGTTTGTTGATGACCGTAACCAAAAACTCAAGATAGTCCGGGTCCAGATCGCCGGCGGACAAAATCAGGTCGACTCCCTCAAAGCGTTCCTTGCGAAAGCACTCCCAAAGGCATCGTTCTTCGGTATCGGCTATGGCAAGGATTTTCATAGGGCAGGGACTTTCGGCTCATCGTCGAGCTGCGGAATGGTGCCTATCACGTTATCCGCCAGCCAATTCATCTCGACAATCTGCGTGCTCGGCAGCGGAGGGAAGCCTTCGATCTGTACCACGCCGTTCTGGCTGTGGAGCTCGCCGCCAAAGGGGTTGATGGATCCCTCGACAATGCCGTTGCGGAGCAACTGCACGAGTTTGCGCGTCTGGTAGGGTAGGCCCGGAGCGTAACGGATGTCGATAACGTCGGAGCTCATGCCATACCAGTAGTTGACGGCGCGCACTTGGTTGTCGTCGCTGGTCTCGTCCCACGTGCCGTGCAGAAGGCTGCGAACGATGAGCTCGTAGTAACGGCCCCAGTTCCATACGGGCATGGCGATGCCGGTGACTTTGCCGTCGACCAAGCGGTGGAGCCCGTAGGCCGTTGGGTCTTCGAGCGACTTTGACATGTCAGCGCCGGTCATGACGCTCACGCCTTCGCGGCACATGGCCTTGGCAAGACCGCCGGCGGGCACATCGCCCCAGGTGAGGATAATTTGCGCGCGGGGGTCGAGCAGCGAGGCACCGATGGCAAAGGCATTGATCTCGCTGAGCGCGCCGGATGCGAAGACCGACGCGTGGTAGCCGATGCGATGGTTGTCCGCCATGCTGGCGGCAAGGGCGCCCAGGAGGAACTTGGCCTCGTACATCTTGCCAAAGTACGAACGGACGCTTTGGTGGGGAAGGCCGATAGAGCAGTTAAGGAACCGAACCTGGGGATACTCAACGGCAGCTCTGAGCGTGTATTCCATTAGGCGGTGCGAGGTCGAGAAGATGACGTTGTCTCCATGTTTGACAGCCGTTTCCACGGCGGCGTAGAACACGTCCGGATCGTGACAGTCCTCGAACGCCTCGGTGCGCACGATACCGTCAAAGTGCTCATCGAGATACTGACGTCCTTGGTCGTGCAGACTGTCCCAGCTCGACGCCGCACAGGGGAACTCATGGATAAAGGCGATACGCAGGGGGTTGGCCGCCGAATAGACAGTCTTGCCCATAAAGAAGTTGAGCACGCCGGAGGTGGACTTGGCGGGCGACTCCTCCTCATCGACGCTCGGTGCTTCGACAAGATCGACCTTGTCCTCGTCATTTTTGCCGGCAATGACCAGCTCGCGCCAAATCTTGCACAGGCGGTTTACGACGATATCCGTCGGCGTATCCAGTAGGCGGTCCTGGTTGTACACATTGAGGTAGACGAGCATGGCGTCGGCGGGCGTAATGTCCAGGTGGTCGCCGCCTGCGCGAAGGTAGGCGCGCTTAAAGAGCAGGAAGGTGTGGCGCAGGTAGTCGACCTTTTTCTGCGGCCATTTTTCGATAAGGTTCTGACCGAGCATCTTGGCGAGCGTCTCGTAGCTTCCCTCACGCGAGAACTCGATCTCGTATAGGGGGCAGACGCGCCAAAACGCGCAGAATTCACCGTACAGGCGGCTTTCGACGGAATCCCATGTGCCGGGGTAGAGACGGGTGACCCTGGCCGAAACCGTTGGAGCGTCCAGGAATTTGAGGACACTGACGCGTTTGTTGCCTTCCTGAACATAGAACCGATGCATGAACTCGGTGACGATGATGGGGTCGCGATAGCCCTCGGTTACCTGGATGTCGTAGAGGTTGGACCACTTGCGGGCGAACTCGGTGTTAAACGGCAGCAGGGGCATAAAGTTGCATGAAAAGGCGGACTGACGGCCTTTGGTGACCGTGCCGACGACCATTTCGAGCGGAATATCCCGCAGGCCGACGCTCACTCGCTGACCTAAGGGGAGCTGAGCAACCAAGCTATCGAGGTTCGTAAGGTATGGATGCTCGCTTTGGCTGATGGCGCGACGGCGTCCCTGCTCGCCGCGCTTGCGTGCTTGACGATAGGCCTCTTCCATGGTGTCTACTCCCTTAGTCGTTTAAACAACGATATGAACCATGGTACCACGAATGAAAACCACTACAAAGATGCCTGTCCCCTTTGCGGTGGTTTAGGCGATGATGGGGGCGATGGCGCGGATGCAGGCGTCGGCTGCCGTGAAAGTAGTGCTGTCGTCGCTGACGATAAAGATGATCTTTCCTTTGATGCCAAAGTCGCCGATTTCGCTAAAGAGTACGTAGGGCTCCTTGTCAAAGCCCGAGATGGGCGAGACGGCCGTTTTGGTTGCGCTCGTGAGCTCGTCTGCCAGCACGTCAAGGGAAGCCCACTTAGACGTGTCCTTTACGGCAACGGGCACGGCCACGCGCCCAAAGGGCATCAAATGCACGAGCGTGTTCTTGGAGATGTTGGAGTTGGGCACAATGATGGTCTGTCCACAGGCATCCTTAATCGTTGTATGGCGCCAAGTGATGTCTTGGACCACGCCGGATACGCCGCCGACCTCGATATTGTCGCCGGGTTTGATGATGCCCATAAAGGTCACTTGCATGCCGCCGATAAGGTTTGACAGCGTGTCCTGAAAGCCGAGCGAGATAGCGATGCCGCCGACGCCAAGAGCGGCGACGAGGGCGTTTGCATTAATGCCAAAACAGTTGTCGAGGATAAAGCTGCCGCCGATCATCCAAATGACGGCGCGCGCGATGTTGATGAAGATACTCGATGCCGGAAGCGGGTTATCGTCTCGGTTAAGCAGATGGTTCAGGGTCTTGGATACGACCTTGGCGGCGACGGCGGTGCCTATCGCCAAGATGACGGCCCAGATGATGTTGTGGACCCACCGTTGCTCAAAGAAATGAAGAATCGGCTCAAACAATTCCATGTAGGGAAAACCTCCTTATGATCGTCCAACCATGATACCCACCAGAAGCCCGTCCGATCACATCGAACGGGCCGATAACTTGAGATGGGGTGGCCGCGGTGGCGTAAGCTGGGGCGCCGGCGAGCACGCCGGCAAGGAGTGCGGCGGTCAAGCAAGACGGGGAAGAGGTCTTCTCATGGCAGTTTCCTTAGTTCTTAATCAAGGGTCCCTGCTGGCGCTGGATTATCAGCATAATATGCGAAAACCGCCGCAAGGGCGTCTGTCCCTTTGCGGCGGTTTTGACGTTTGCGCAGATAAAACCTACCAAAATAAACCTGTCCCTTTTTGGCAGGTTTTAGCTTAGCAGCATGCGGTCGTTGGCGAGCTCGCCGCCCGAGACCTCCTCGAACTTCTGCAGCAGGTCGGCTACGGTGAGCGACTTCTTCTCGTCACCGGCCACGTCGTAGATCACATGGCCTTCGTGCATCATGATCAGACGGTTGCCCAGACGGATGGCGTCGTTCATGTTGTGCGTGACCATGAGCGTGGTCAGGTGGTTCTCGTCGACGATCTCCTCGGTCAGGTTGAGCACCTTCGATGCCGTTTTGGGGTCGAGGGCCGCGGTGTGCTCGTCGAGCAGCAGCAGGCGCGGCCTGGTGAGCGTGGCCATCAGCAGGGTGAGTGCCTGGCGCTGGCCGCCCGAGAGCTTGATGCCGCGCTCGCCGGTGATGGTGTCGAAGCCCTGGGGAAGCGCCTCGATGAACTCCAGCGCGTTGGCCGCGCGCGCCGCCTCACGAATCTCCTCCATGGTAGCATCGGGCCGCCCGTAAGCGATGTTCTCGGCAATGGAACGGTGGAATAGCAACGCCTCCTGAGGCACGTAGGCGATCTGGCGGCGCAGCGACTGCTGGGTCACGTCGGCCACGTTCTGGCCATCCACCAGGATCTCGCCCTCCTGGATGTCAGCCAAACGCAGCAGCAGCTTCGTGAGCGTCGTCTTCCCCGCGCCAGACATGCCCACCAGGCCCACGCGCTGCCCCGCGGGAATCTGCAGGTTGAAATCGCGGAACACCTGGGTTCGCACGTCGCCGTCGGTATACCAGAAGTTGATGTCCTTGAAGTTGATGTCGCCCAGCTCCACATCGAGCGGTTGCGCTCCTGGCTTATCGGCCACGAGCCGCG
>CAJMOM010000035.1:0-12960 GCA_905215005.1 uncultured bacterium
CTCGCCCGCGAGCGCGGTACCATCGAGGCCGCGCGAAACCGCGCAAACTTCCTCCTGTGCTACACGCAGGCCGGCGAGCGCCGCGAGGTTACAGTGCGCATCCGCCGCAACACCACCGGCGGCCTCGGAGCCGCCTGGACCATCGACAAGGTCGAAGCCCCGGTCGAGTAAAAAACGGCCTCGGATAGCCAATTGACCATCCGAGGCCGTTTGAATTCAGGCCTTTTAGTTGTCATCGGTGCATATAGACACCAGAGAAGCAAGCTCATCCTCAAGTTGCGGAGCAAAGTATCTAAAAGAAACCTGCGCTCCAGTCGGTATCGACTCAATCATATTCGCAGCATTATCTGAAACTCGGTACGATGCAGTTTCACCTGTCTTCAAATCCTCTATTGAGCAGACAGCGTCTTCAGCATCAATCGACCTAAGCACGCCTTTTCCTTGTAACATCACATCGGCATGCCCGCCAGCTATTTCTAATGAACCTGAGTCTGTCGCAGTCACTTCTCCGGAACCTCCGCGCGATATCTCTTCCTTTGTTGAACAGCCCACCAATGAAGCCATCAGCACCAAAGACAGAGCTAGACGAATCGCCCTACTTCGAAAAAGTCGTTCCATAAGTCCACGCATAATAGCTCTGATCATACTTCAGGAAGGATAAAGATGAATTCCAGCCGTCCGCTATGCCAATCATCTGCCTTGTCTCTCCAGTTTTCTTACCAGTAAGTGTGGCGTAAGCCTCCGCTGTTACAGAATGGGCTGATCCGTTGTACAAACTCGCATGTAAAACATTCGGTCTATTAGAGTTAATCTCATTTTGGATGCTCGCGATAGCCGGAGAGGAGACAGTGCGGGCGATAAGAGTACTTCCTCTGCTTGCGCAGTAATTTGTAAACCCCGTTGCACAGGTTGATATCGGCGTTCCACCCAAAACAACGCCGGGAACAGTCTGTTCTTCATCGGAAAGAGCATGGGTATTGGTGTAATTCCATATCTGCATATATTGCGAAGGGTCGCTATATAAATTGGCAATGCCATACAGTTCCGCAACGTTCGAAAAAGCTGTCACCATACAAGCATAGTGGGCGGTAAGCCTCTTAATCTCGCTTTCATCATATGACATAAACTGAGAAATGGAACGAAATCCAGATACTGTGTAATCCTGCATTTGAGTTGCGTAAATTACAACATCGTTCCAGCTTGAAGGTTTATTCGATAAAACGACAGGCCGTCCTTCTATGGAAACAGCCGGGATTGTTCTTCCGCAATTTGTTGTTATTGAACCGTCCAAAGATTGCACGCCGAATTCGAATGGATTGATCATTACGACTGGGTTATTGAACGAATAAGACTCGACACCAAGATCTCCTCCCCGATCCATAGGGCTGACTAAGCCGTCTCCAAAACGATATCCCGTAAGTATTTCATCATCTGAAGCATCTAAAACCAAATAGCCCGCGGCTCTATTGGATGTCACAACCGGAACAATGTAACCAAGCGGGGACCCATCAACATCTACAAAAGGAATAGGGTCAGAAGGCGTATACGAATAGCCGAGGAGTCCCTTTATATATTTATCGGCAAGCTCTTGCGCAATTTCAGAAGTAAATTGTATCTGCTCACCATCAATATTGCCCGTCGAAGCAAAAACCTCTTTCGGACGTGCGGCTAAGGCGACAATTGAAGACGCGACAAGTTGCAGAAAACGACGACGCGAAAGCATATGTTCTTCTTTCTAGAGAAGCGACTAATAAGGTACTCCTATTCTATAATCTTTTTTGTAACGTTACAGCACTGGTTATATTTCAATTCGATTTGCTTATGTCCTTGCAACCCAATGCGGCTTTACGTTTTAAACGGAATTAGAAAATCACTCATAGCAAAAACGGGCTTTAATCCCAAAGAGATGACTTTGATTATGAATCAAACCAGCAGCTAGGGCATAGCTGCAGTGCAATTGCTACAAGAAAGGCCGCCCTTGGTGGCGGCCTTTCTACTTGCTACTAGTCGCGCGTCAGCTTACGGTGAATACGATGCGGCTGGGCTGCGTCCTCGCCCAGGCGCTCGATGCGGTTGGCCTGATAGGCCTCAAAGTTGCCCTCGAACCAATACCAGTTACCCGGATTCTCGTCGGTACCCTCCCACGCCAGAATGTGCGTGGCGACGCGGTCCAAGAACATACGGTCGTGGCTAATGACCACCGAGCAGCCCGGGAACTCGAGCAGCGCCGCCTCGAGCGAGGACAGCGTCTCGACGTCGAGGTCGTTCGTGGGCTCATCGAGGAGCAGCAGGTTGCCGCCCTGCTTGAGCGTGAGCGCCAGGTTCAGACGGTTGCGCTCGCCACCGGAGAGTACGCCAGCGCGCTTCTGCTGGTCCTGGCCCTTAAAGCCAAAGCTCGCCACATAAGCGCGGCTCGGAACCTCGGTCTCGCCGACCATCATGTGGTCCAGGCCATCCGAGACGACCTCCCACAGGTTCTTATCGGGGTCGATGCCAGAACGGTTCTGGTCGACATAGGAGATCTTGACGGTCTCGCCCACCTCGAGCTCGCCCGAAGTCAGCGGTTCCAGACCCACGATGGTCTTGAAGAGTGTGGTCTTGCCCACACCGTTGGGGCCGATGACGCCCACAATGCCGTTGCGCGGCAGGGTGAACGATAGGTCGTCGATGAGCACGCGACCGTCGAATTCCTTGTGCAGGTGATGGGCCTCGAGCACCTTGTTACCCAAACGCGGTCCAACGGGAATGCGGATATCGGTCCAGTCGAGCTTCTGGCTTGCGCGGGCCTCGGCCTCCATCTCCTCGTAGCGAGCCAGACGGGCCTTGTTCTTTGCCTGGCGAGCCTTGGGCGAGCTGCGTACCCACTCGAGCTCGGCCTCCATGCGCTTGGCGAGCTTGGCGTCGCGGTTGCCCTGCGCCTCGATACGGGCGGCCTTGGTCTCCAGATACGTGGAGTAGTTGCCCTTGTAGGGATAAAGGTGACCGCGGTCGACCTCGCAGATCCACTCGGCAACGTTATCCAGGAAGTAGCGATCGTGCGTGACGGCAAGCACCGCGCCCTGGTAGTTGTGCAGGAAGTGCTCGAGCCATAGGATCGACTCGGCGTCCAGGTGGTTCGTGGGCTCGTCGAGCAGCAGCAGGTCGGGAGCTTCGAGCAGCAGCTTGCACAGGGCCACGCGACGGCGCTCGCCGCCGGAAAGTACGTTGACCGGCATGTCGGAATCGGGCAGCTGCAGGGCGTCCATGGCCTGGCCGAGCTTGGAATCGATATCCCAGCCGTCGGCGGCGTCGATCTCGTCCTGGAGCTTTCCCATCTCGGCCATGAGGGCGTCCATGTCGCAATCCGGGTCGCACATCTCCTCGCCGATCTTATTGAAGCGATCGACCTTGGCGATCATATCGCCAAACGCCATGCGCACGTTCTCGATAACGGTCTTGTCATCGTCGAGCGGCGGCTCCTGCTGCAGGATGCCCACGGTGTAGCCGGGGGTGAGCTTGGCATCGCCGTTGGAGACCTCCTCGATGCCGGCCATGATCTTGAGCAGGGTCGACTTGCCCATGCCGTTGGGACCCACGACGCCGATCTTGGCACCGGGGTAGAAGCTCAGGGTCACGTCGTCAAGGATTACCTTGTCGCCATGGGCCTTGCGAGCCTGATACATCTGGTAGATAAACTCTGCCATTTGCCTGTTTTATCCTTTCTACCTGCTGTTTCCCTATTCTTGTTTCGCTTTAGTGGAAACGCAATGAGGAAACCAGCTCTGAAACTTAACGAAAAAGGGGCATGGTTGCCCACACCCCTAATACTACCTGGGAAAAGTCCCCCAGAACATACTATGAACTGCGTACGCTAGTTTTCCGCAACCTTAGCGAACGGCTCGCTGCGATTTACGCCACAGCAGATACGAATAGACGTAGGCAGCTCCGGCCGAACCAAACGCCAGGACCGCAATCACCGCGGCGACGACTTCACTCGAAAGCACGCTACCCGCCACGCCCATCACAATCAGGCCAACACCCAGCACCATAAAGCAGGCACCGCCAAAGCGCTGCGTACGGCGCCAGTTCTCGGGATCGGCAAGCGCCCAGGGCGTCTTGATACCAAGCGTATAGTTCTGCTTCACACGCGGCAAGTAGTTGCCTACGCCGATGAACAGCAAACCGACAGCACCGGAAATCAGCACGTTGACCGAACCGATCGCCGGCACCACGCCCCAGACCGTAAGCTCTCCCAGCCAGCTTATGGCGCACATGAACAAGGTGAAGGCGATTACGAAGCCCTGATAGAACTTGCCCGAGGTTCGATATGCCTCACCTTTGGGGTCGATGCGCGGCACCACGCAGAACATTGCGAGAAGCGCCAGAGGCAGCACGCCGAGCGCGGAGGCCATCCAGCTAGGACCCCAACCGTCGACGGCGCCGTTCGCGCCCCAGTGCGTAGGAATCTGCGCAGGCAAGCTCGGCATCACTATGAGATGCGCTACGACATTGGCGACGCACAGAGCGATCAGCGCAATCCACACACGCCGCGATACCCCCGTGGCGTGAATGCCCTTGTTTTCGTTATTCATCCTTATCACCTTCCGTGTTTGTAAAGCCCATAAACCAACCGATCAAGTCCTGCATGACGGTGGTGTTTAAGCTGTATACGATGTTTTGGCCATGGCGCTCGTCGGTCACCAACCCGGCATTTTTGAGCGTCGCCAAGTGATGGCTTAGCGACGGCTTACTGATATCGAAATGCTCGGCAAGCTCCCCCGCCGTGCAATTGCCCTCGCGCAGCAACTCCAAAATGCGCCGTCGCGTTGGATCGGCAAGCGCCTTAAAACCCTCTCCCGGCATAAGACCTCCTCTCATCATCTCTCATGACGCGCACACTATACTCGATATTTAGATGTTTGTCTAATTGTCTAATCTTACACTCAAAAAAAATAGCCGCCCCCGCGTAATGCGAAGACGGCCACTTCTCACGCTACAAACGTGTTTGGGAGTTGGCCAACCCGCTGCAACGGGTGCCATCTGCTTCATCTTATGCGAATCACTGCCTCATTTCAACAAGCCCCTAAGGCTCAAATGGAATCGCGATAATACCTATAATGACGATAGCTAAAACACGATTCGCTTCCCCATCGGAGGATGTCTATGACCGAAACCGCTGCCGCTCCCGTCGAGACGCGCGATACTAAGCTCGAGATCATTATGGGGCGCGAGGCGCTCGACAAACTCGCCAACTCCACAGTGCTGGTGCTCGGCTGCGGTGGCGTGGGCTCCAACTGCTGCGAGGCACTCGCCCGCGGCGGCATCGGTCATTTCGTCATTCTGGACAAGGACATCATCGCGCCCAGCAATATCAATCGCCAGGCCATCGCCTTCCACAGCACCGTCGGCAAGCGCAAGGTGGACGTGATGGAAGCCATGATCCACGACATCAATCCTGCTGCCACCGTCATCAAGCGTACCGAATACCTGTTGAGCGATAACATCGACGAGTTTTTCGCGAGCGTTTTGGAGCAGACGGGCGGCAAGCTCGACTACGTCGTCGACGCCATCGACACCATCTCGGCCAAGCTCACCATTGCCAAATATGCTCAGGACCACGACATTCGTTTGGTTAGCTCCATGGGCGGGGCCAACAAACTCCATCCCGAGTGCCTCCGCTTTGCCGACATTTTCGATACGGTACGTGACCCCATGAGCCGCATTATGCGCAAAGAATGTAAGAAGCGCGGAATCAAAAGCCTGCACGTGCTGTTTAGCTGCGAGGAATCGGTTAAGACACAGCCCCGCGACCCTTCCAACATCCACGAGCGTACCGAGTTGGGTACCGCCAGCTTTATGCCGCCCATCATGGGTCAGATGATTGCCGGCGAGGTTATCCGCCAGATCAGCGGGCGCGGCACCGAGCGCGTGCGCGCCGACGGCCAACGCCTGGACTAGCAGGATGTCCTGCGATGGAACCGCGATTCTTTGACACGCATTGTCACCTTGATTTGATGCTCAGCCCCGATGCTGCAGCCAGTGAGTCGGCGGCGTTGGGTCTGGGGCTCTTTGACTGCGGGGTCGACCCACGCGACTTCGCGGCGGCAAAAAAGCGGGCCAGCCGCTACCCAAACTTTATCGCGGGCGTCGGCCTCCATCCCTGGTGGATCGCCGATGGTCGATGCGGTCCTGCCGAAGTCAATCTGCTTTGCGAAGTTGCTGCCCAAGAGCGCTACATCGGCGAGGTGGGACTCGACTTTTCCGCGCGCTTTGCCGGAAGCGAACCGCTACAAATACAGGCATTTGACCGGCTCTGCGACACACTCGTGCAGCGTTCTCTTGCCGGGCGCGTGATATCAATTCACGCCGTTCGTTCGGCAGGAACCGTACTGGACGCCCTCGAATCGCACGGATTACTCATCCCAAACCCCGACTCCCCCGTTATCATCTTCCACTGGTTTAGCGGTACTTCGGACGAACTCGTCCGCGCGCGTAATGCGGGCTGCTATTTTTCCGTCAACGAACGCATGCTCGCGTCTAAACGAGGGCGCGAATACGTACGACAGATTCCACTCGACCGTTTACTGCTCGAGACCGATGCACCGGCGGAGGCAAACACAGAAACAAGCGCGCGGTCGCTCATCAGATCGCTCACATGGACCTCAGAACGCATCGCCTCACTCAAAAACTGTGCCGCAAAGCACATCGAGTCGGCAGTTTTGGCAAATTCACGCTCTGTTTTTGGCCTTCGCTAAGTTCGGTGTGCAAAAAATGCCAAATATGAGTACTGTTGCAAATCTAGTCACATTATTTACGGCAAAATAACATCTTGATAATGCACAACTGTTTATTATCAAGATGCTTAAAATCATTTTTAGCAGGTTTTAATCGCTCGCAGACACCCAACTAGGCTCTCAAAAGCTTGATTTCGCTGTTACTAAATTAGTGACAGCACTCATATTTGGCATTTTTTGCCCACGGGGTCCCGGGGAGGCGACAATTCGACTCACCGGGACTGCTCTCACCTATTCGGAAATCGGCGCTCCATGGCCCCAGGAGCCTTCCATGCCGCATACGGTCGAAGCAAACCCCGCCGCAAAGTCGAGTGCGCGCTCGATGGCCTCAGCACCATCCTCGCCACGCTTGGCGGAATCGAGATAGCACATCAGGAACGAAGTCAGGAACGAGTCGCCCGCACCCATGGTGTCCTTCATATCTGCCACGGGCTTGGCATGCTGCCGATAGTAACGCCCGCCGTCATAGGCAATGCAGCCCTCGGCGCCAGCCGTTGCGGACACAAAACATGGGCCCAGGCTCTTCACCCAGGCAAGGCGCTCGCGAATCTCATCCTCGCTCACGGCATCTGCCGCGCTAAAGAACGCGAAGTCAACGTAGGGAGCAATCAGCTCGTAGTACTCGTCGGTCGAATCGTCCGAGAAGTCAAACGAAACCGTGATGCCCGCGGCCTTCAACTTGGGAAGTTCACGCTCGGTAAAGCAATAGTTGCCCGAATGAACCACATCAAACTGCTTCATGTACGAAAGGTCAAAGCGATCGAGGACATAGCGCGCATCGCCACGGATACCGCCCTCGTTGGAGCCAAGAAAGACACGATCACCATCAACCACAGTAACGCGTGCCGCACCGTTCTCGCCGATGAGCTGTTTGCATTTGGCAAGCTCAACGTCCTCATCCTCAAGACTCGCAATCACATGCTCAGCAGCAGCATCATTACCAAAGATGCCCATATACGCGGAGCGCGCGGCTCCGCATTTCTTGGCATATACGGCAAAGTTCACCGCATTGCCACCCGGATACATTGTGTGAATATGCTCATAGCAGTCGACGACGTTGTCGCCAAATCCCAGTGCGCTTACGTTAAACGCCATGACGCCGCTCCTCTCTCTCTTATGCCAACGGAACCACTGTTGCGACAGCAGTACCGCCCAGGATCTACGCGAGTTCCAGCAGCTCCGGCAGCTGGTCGATAATCTTGTCCGCGGCATCCTGGCTAAAGCCAAAGCGCTCCTCGCGCTTGGCAATAACTGTCAGGCCGGCTCGCTTGCCGGCAGTGATGCCAGGCACCGAATCCTCAACGCAGCAGCAGCGATTCGCGGGCAGCCCCAGCAGGTCCAGCGCATGCAGGTAGATGTCGGGCTCGGGCTTGCTCTCCTTAAACTGCTCGCCGCTCACCACATACTCAAAGGCATCCGACAGCCCGCATGCATTGAGCACTTCCTCGATGCTATCCATGGGAGACGAGCTGGCAAGCGCCACGCGAACGCCGCGGCGCGGCAGCTCTCGAATCGTATCCACGGCGCCTGGGTTAATCAAAGTCTGATAGTCGCGCGGACGCTTATGCGCCCACTCATCCCAACGGGCCAACGCCTCCTCGCCAGTAAAATGCCCCTTACCGGCACGCTCAAACCAATCGACCAGCATATGCAGGAAGAACTGATGCGAGGTACCAACCTGCCCATTCAACTCCTCTTGAGTCAGGTTAAGCCCAAGCTCCTTGGCAAACGCGGCAGTCTCGCCCAGGTAGTAATACTCGGTATCGACAATAACGCCGTCCATGTCAAAGATAACGGCGTCGAACGGAAATGCGGACACGGCACCCTCCCTAACAAAAGGGCGCCTGTAAGCAGGCGCCCGAACCATGCATTATCGGCGATTCTAACCCAGCAGCTTATCCAGCGCCACCGCAATACCGTCTTCGTTGTTATTGGCGGTCACCATCTGGGCTACAGCCTTAACCTCATCGACGGCGTTGCCCATGGCAACACCGGTGCCGGCCCACTCAATCATGGACTTGTCGTTCTGGCCGTCGCCAAACGACACGACCTCACTAGCATCGATGCCGAGCTTGGGCAGGGCACCCTCGAGCGCACGGGCCTTGTCGATACCGGGCGCCGTGTACTCAAAGTACCAGTCAGCCGTAAACATGCCCGAAAGCGTCTGAGTAAAGGGCGCGTACATCTCCTCGTGATGCGCTTGCAGATAGGCCGGGTCACCCGCAGTGAGTAGCTTGTCCACGGGATAAGCATCAGCGACCTCATGCAGGCTCTCCACCTCGCGAATCTTAAGATCGCACGCGTCGCGCTCATACTTGACGATATTCTTCTGCGAGCCGTCAGGCAGCGTGATCATGCAATGGTACGAATCCTCGACGTGCAGATCGCGACCGAGCGAAATCATAGGGATCACGTCAAAATTACGCAGATGATCAATCAGACGGTGCAGTTCGTCAGCCGGCATGGCCTGATCGAACAGCACCTCGTCGGTCTGGGCATCGACGACGTGAGCGCCGTTAAAGGCCACCAGCAGACCGTCATGGTTTTGAAGGTCGAGCTCCTGCGCCAAGGCGTGCAGCCCCCATGCGGGACGGCCCGAAGCCAAAATGAGCTTAATGCCCGACTCCTGCGCCGCGAGCAGCTTCTCGCGCGTACGCGGGCTGATGACCTTTTGGTCGTTGGTAAGCGTACCGTCGATATCCATTGCGATGGCTTTGATTGCCATATATGCCTCCTTGCATCGTTTTTATCGCGCACTATCTTATCCGAGCCGGGGCACGTTCGCACAGCGCGCGTATGACGGTTGCAAAACCACCCCATTTGAAACAAAGGCAAAAAAGTACTTGCAAAGACGCGTTCCGACATATAAGTTGATAAAAGACCGCCGTTGCGGTTTTAAGTAGATCGAGCATATGAAGTTTGAGTTTTAGCGTGTAAGAGAAGGAAGATCGGCAAAGTACAACCCCAAACGCAATGACAACTTAATGAGGTAACTGCCACATGTGAGGCACCCGGGGCATTGCTGTCTCGATTTTGAGCACGATGCCTTCCGCCTTGCATGGGCCGTTCCATCCCGCCCCTGCAGCAACTGCCTCACGGGCTCATTGAAAACCGCATAGCACCCCAACGTCAGCACATCACCCACGGCAAGCACATCACTCACGACAACCAACACATCAACAAACAGCACGAACATCAACCGATTGGAGAAGCTATGACAAACCACCACGCTGAAGACGGCGATAAGAAAAGCATTCTGGATGCCCGCATTGAGCGAGCATATGCAAACGAATATGACACCGCCTTTGCCGCCGCGACCATCAAGAACTACGCGTCGCTACCGCTCGCGACGATCTTGGCCGACCACCCTCAACTGCTGAAGCGCTGCATAAAGATCATGGGCGACCCCGACATTCGCAAGCTGACAGACCCCTATGCCCCAAAACGCGACAACGATTCGTACGTTCTTACCGTAGGCTGCCTAGCCCATATGCTTACGGCGCTCGACACGAAACTCAAGCTCGAATGGGAACCCGACGAGCGTCATGAACTCGAAAGCAAGCGGAACACCCTGCGCACCGCACTGTTCCTTCCGTTGGACGGCCTCAAACGCTGCAACGTCGAGCTCAATACACAGGCGCAGCAAAAGCCCGGGACCACGGGGCAGAAAACTCCAAGACCCCATGCGGCCATCGTCGACCGCAACCGATATAACCGCATGACCGCGCACTTTTCCGCCGAGGGAGCAGCCATAAGGACGCTGATCGACCTGCTGTGCCTCCTGAGCATCAACGAGCTATTTGAGGGCTATCTCGCCCTTGTTCCCGCGACGGCACCCAAGTCGGTAGCAAAGATCATCGAGACCTGCAGACGCCAGTTTGAGCGCCATCGCAATGGCAGCGAGATGAACGCCAGCATCGCGCAGTACTACGCGGCTCATTACAAAAATGACGGATGTGCCCCTGTCGAGCATCAGCTGCGGCTCGCCTACACCACGCCCGTCGCAACGCTCCATCGCTTTGGAGCCCTTGGCGCTTGCGAGCCGCACGAACAGGCAGCCTGCCCCACAACCGAGCTCGATCTCAGGCTCGGACGAACCCTGTAGCCCGCCAGCCCCTCCGCGGGCAAAAATCCCATTCCACAACACAACCAACAGAAAGGAGTCCTCATGGACACCAATCATTCCCCCATCATCAGCCCCCTCACCATGCGTGAATCCGCCCGAGGTATCACGCTCACCAGCATTTACGATGAGATGCTCGCCCGTCGCGAGCTCTCCGTCATGGGAAACATCGAAACCCCGATGGCCCACGACCTATGCCAGCAGATCCGCCTGCTCGATGCCACCGACCCCAGCCGCCCCATCACCATATTTGTCGCCAGCGCCGGCGGAAGCGTGCGATCGGGTCTTGCGATCTATGACGCCATGCGCCTCGCATCGTGCCCCATCCGCACCGTCTGCCTGGAATTCGCCGCGTCCATGGGCGCCGTGATCTTTATGGGCGGCGATGATCGCCGTATGGCGCCCCATGCAGAGCTCATGATTCACGACCCACTGATCCCCCAGGGGGCAGGCGGCTCGGCACTTGCGCTGCAGGAAACCAGCCGGCGTCTCATGCGGACCCGCAAGACCCTCACGCAAATCCTCTCGGACCGCAGCGGCCTCACGCCCAAGCGCATCCAGTCCCTCACCGCAAAAGACACCTACCTTTCGGCCGAGCGCGCCGTCGAGCTCGGCTTTGCCCACGAAATCCTCTCGACCACCAAGGAGGTCGCCCATGTCTAACCTCGCCAGCCGCCTCGCTGCATCTGAGTCCGCATCGTCCACCATCCTCGCCAAGGATCGAACGCTTTCCTGCGACACCCGCCAAACGGGACTCAACAACAACGCACTTGTGATCGGCCCCTCGGGAGCCGGCAAGACCCGAAACGTCCTCAAGCCCAACCTGCTGCAAATGAACGCAAGCAACATCGTGCTCGACACCAAAGGCACGCTCTGTCGCGAAGTGGGACCCGTGCTGGCAGCCCACGGTTACCGCGTGCAATGTCTCAACTTCGCCGACCTCAACACCGTCCCGGCCCTTGCGCCCGGCATCGAGCGCTGCGGCTACAACCCCCTGAGGCACATTCGCCGCAAGGCGGACGGCAGGCCCAACCAGCAGGACATCCTCTCGGTGGCAAAGGCCATCTGCCCCATCGAAGACAACAACCAGCCTTTTTGGGATCATGCGGCGGCAAACCTGCTGTCGTGTCTTATCGCCTACGTCACCGAACAGCTACCCGCCGACGAGCAGACGATCAGCTCGGTCATCAAGCTGATCGAGCACCTGCAGGACGGTGCCACGGGTCGATTGTTTGACGACCTGATCACGACCGACCCCCAAAGCTATGCCCTCTCGCTATGGCGGCGCTACGCCATTACGCAAAATGCCGAGCGCATGCACGCGAGCATCGTCGGCATCCTTGCCGAAAAGGTCATGTGTCTGGGATTCGACGGTGCGGCACAGCTCTATCGTGAGTGTCATCAGGTGGACTTCGCTTCCATGGGACACACCCCCTGCGCCCTGTTTGTAACCGTGAGCGATATTGACCGCAATCTCGATCCGCTGACCGGCCTCTTTATTTCGCAGGCGTTTATGGGCCTCATTCGTGAGGCCGATAGGCAGCCCGACGGCAGCCTGCCCGTGCCCGTGCGCTTTATGCTCGATGACTTCGCAAATCTGCAGATCCCCCAGATCGACAACGTGCTCTCGATTATCCGAAGCCGCAACATCTGGGCAACGCTGCTGCTGCAGTCGACCAACCAGCTCGATGCGCTCTATGGCGAGGCACGCGCACGCTCCATCATGGGCAACTGCGACACGCATCTGGTGCTGGCGTTCCAGGATCCCGAGAGTGCCCGGGTGTTTTCCGACCGCGCCGACGCGCTGCCCAGCACGCTCATGGCGACGCCGATCGATCGCTCGTGGCTCTTTGTACGCGGTCGCACTCCCGAACAGGTCGAGCGCTTTAGGCTCGAAGACCATCCGCTCTACGGGGAGCTGCCCGAGGCGCAGCGAGGCCATGCGGAGGCCGAGATCTAGGCGCAGGGTTCTCGCAGCGCGCGGCGCCCCGGCAATGTTCCACAAAGGCCGTGCGCCCCGGGACCACGGCAAATCAAAACCACCCCTAAAAGGGGTGGTTTGCT
>CAJMOM010000036.1:0-12424 GCA_905215005.1 uncultured bacterium
CTGCACCAGCGCCAATACGCACGGCGCGCCCGCGCCGGCAAGCTTCGCCGCCGTTGAGGACCGCATCCTGGAGGGGGTCGATGTTGCCGTCGACGCCGGTGAGACCCCGTGTCGCGACGCCTCGACCATCGTGACGTTTAAGCATGGCGAGCTTCAGATCCTGCGCCAAGGTGCACTTCCCGCATCAGAGATCGAGCGGGTCCTGTCCGACCCGTTGCATTAGAAAGGTGTTAGCGATGTCGTTGAATCTGGGCAGCCTGGGCATGGAAGATGCCTCGTTTAACTTTGGCGGTTCCTACATCATGGCGCTCGACTGCGGCACCACCTCGGTGCTCGCGGCCATTGTCGACGAATACGGCTGCATCGTTGCCCAGGCACGTCGTAGCGTCAAAACCAGCTTCCCGCGCCCCGGCTGGGTGGAGCAGGATCCCACGGAGGTGCTTGCCAGCCAGATCGGCGTGATGATGGAGGTCCAGTTTAAGAGCGGCATCCATTCTGACCGCATCGCCGCCATCGGTATCTCCAACCAGCGCGAGACCACGGTGGTCTGGGACCGCGTGAGCGGCCAGCCCATCTATAGCGCCATCGTATGGCAGTGCCGTCGTACCGCGCCGGCAATCGACGCGTTGGTTGAACAGGGTTGCGAGGAGCTGGTGCGCTCCCGCACGGGGCTCACACTCGACCCGTATTTCTCGGCCTCCAAGGTGCAGTGGATTCTCGACAACGTCGACGGTGCGCGTGAGAGCGCGGCGGCGGGCGACCTCATGTTTGGCACCATCGACACCTGGCTCATCTACAACCTCACCGGCGGCCAGGTCTTTGCCACCGACTACACCAATGCCAGCCGCACGGCACTCTTTAATATCCATACGCTCGATTGGGACGACGACCTGCTGGCGCTCTTTGATGTTCCACGTTCCATGATGCCCGAGGTTCGCTGGAGCTCGGGCGACTACGGCCGCGTCGCGAGCGACATCATGACCAACATGCCGCCCATCATGGGTGTGGCGGGCGACCAGCAGGCGTCGCTGTTCGGTCACTGCTGCTTCCATCCCGGCCAGACCAAAAACACCTATGGCACGGGCTGCTTTATGCTCATGAACACCGGCGACAAGATCGTCGAATCCAAGAATGGCCTGGTCTCAACCATTGGTATCGCTGCGGACGGCAAAGTCAGCTATGCGCTCGAGGGCTCTATTTTTGCCGCCGGCTCAACGATGAACTGGCTGCGCGACAACATGGGCGTTATCTCCAACGTATCCGAATCGGCACAGCTCGCCTCCTCGATCAGCGATAACGAGGGATGCTACTTTGTCCCCGCTTTCGCGGGCCTGGGGGCACCTTGGTGGGACGCGCACGCCCGCGGCATCGTATGCGGTCTGACCGGCGCCTCGAGTCGCGCGACCATCGTGCGTGCCGCTTGCGAGTCTATGGCCTATCAGAGCTATGACGTGCTGCGTGCCATGGAGCAGGACGTGGGTCTTTCGATTGAGCGCCTGTCCGTCGATGGCGGTGCCTCGCGCAACGAGTTCATCATGCAGTTCCAGGCAGACTTGCTGGATATCCCCGTGCTGCAATGTGAGACGGTGGAGACCACGGCAATCGGTGCCGCGTACTTGGCGGGTCTTGCGGTTGGGTATTGGGATGATCTGGAGGAGCTGGAGCAAAACGCCCAGATCGTCAAGACGTTCCATCCCCATATGTCCGTTGAGCGTCGCGAGCGCAACCTGGACGGTTGGCACGATGCGGTCAAGCGTTCGCTCAGCGCCGCTCAGTAGGGCTGTGACGGAGCGCTCGATACAACAAACCGCTAAACTTATGCATGGCGGGCGGCGGCAACATCGCTGTGCGCCATGTCAGCAAGGTCGTTTTGCGGCCGCAACGAAAGGGGCAATCAACCCATGACCGTTACCTACGATGTGTCCCGCGTGACGCTTGTCGACCATCCGCTCGTCCAGCACAAGTTGTCGATCCTGCGCGATAAGTCGACCGGCACCAACCAGTTCCGCCAGCTCGTACGCGAGCTCGCGCTTTTTGACGGCTACGAGGCCATGCGCGACCTGCCCATGGAGGATGTCGAAGTCGAGACTCCCATCACCACTGCCACGTTTAAGCAGCTTGCCGGCAAGAAGCTCGCCATCGTCCCCATTCTGCGCGCGGGCCTTGGCATGGTCGACGGCATCCTCGACCTGGTGCCCTCTGCCCGCGTGGGCCACATTGGCATGGAGCGCGACGAGGTCACCCACGAACCGCATGAGTATTACTGCAAGATGCCCAAGGATATCGACCAGCGTATCTGCCTGGTCGTCGATCCCATGCTCGCCACGGGCGGTTCTGCCGAGATGGCTATCAGCTATCTGCGCGAGCGCGGTGTCAAGGACATCCGCATGCTGTGCATCGTCGCGGCCCCCGAGGGCCTCAAGTCGCTGACCGAGAAAGACCCCGACGTGCATATCTATACCTGCGCCATCGACGACCACCTCAACGAGGCCGCCTACATCGTCCCCGGCTTGGGCGATGCCGGCGACCGCATCTACGGCACGCTGTAGTCGTCGGGCCTTGTCGGCTACGGTCACAAATACGAAGAAATGGTGCGCGCGGGCGAGTAAAAGACGTCCACGCGCACTCCTGTTAACGGACGTTTAGCCCAGAGGGGTTCGCGAAAAACGTATTACCGTACCTGCGGCATAAAGAAGGTCTTAAGAAAACGAACAGGTGCGTATTAACCGATGCTTTTTCGGTTGTACTTTAGCGATTGGCTCGTACAATAGTCACCAATGTTTGGCGGGAACTGTTCTGGGAAGCGTTAAAAGAGGAAAGTGAGGACGCCAGTGTTTCAGATAGCCGATCTGCTCGCTATCGTTGCAGGCGCCATCGCGGGCGCAATCGCCTTTCTTCCCTTTGTTTTTACGCTCAAGCCGGTTCTTGACGATAAGCAGAATGCGGACATGCTCAAGGGCATGGTGAGTCTGGCGGTCTCGGCGGTCGCCCTGCTCGTCTTTACCTTGGTTGTGTTTGCGTTGTTCGGAGAGGCATTTCGCATGTTCCTCCTGGGCGAGGCGATCGGCTTCGTGGTCTTTATGGCCGCCTGCACGGTTCGCGTCGCCAAGGCGCTGCGAGATCCTCATGAGGTCGAAAGGTAAGTCGTGGAAATTTTTGAAAAGCTGCCTGATGAGATTAATCATCTGGTCAGCGAGTTCAGCTCCACCCCCGTCGTGGGCGATCTGAGCTGCGGCATCACGCAGTACTCGTTTTGGCTAATCGTCTCCACGATCGTGCTCCTGATCGTCCTGGCCGTGTTCAAGAAGAAGCAGACCCTGGTTCCCAAGGGCTTCTTCGTCAACGGTTTCGAGTACATCATCGAGTACGTCGAGAACGATATCGGCAAGGGCGTTGTGGGTGAGAACTGGAAGAAGCACTTCCCGTTCCTGTGCTCGCTTTTCCTGTTCATCCTGATCAATAACATGATCGGCCTGATCCCGGGAATGAAGCCCGGCACCGGCGCAATCGGCTCCACCGCCGCGCTCGCCATCTTCGCCTTCGTGTACTTCATCTACTACGGATGCAAGGCTCACGGCGTGATCGGCTACATCAAGAGCCTCGCCCCGCAGGGCGTGAGCTTCCCGATGAACGTGCTTGTGTGGGTCGTCGAGCTTTTCTCGACCTTCCTGCGCCTCATCACGCTCGCCGTCCGTCTGTTCTGCAACATGTTCGCAGGACACGTGGTCATGGGCTCGTTCGCCATCATGGCGAGCATGTTCATGCAGCCGCTGCTTCAGCAGGTTTCCGCGGCCCACGCCGTCGGCGCCCTGCCTTCGCTGGCCTGGCTTGCCATCCTCATCCTGATCTATGCGATCGAGCTTGTGGTCGGCGCCATCCAGGCTTACGTCTTCACGGTCCTTACCGCCGTGTATGTCTCCGAGGCAGAGGAGGTCGCGGAGGAGGAGTAGTCTTCCGTTCGCGCCTTAAAGGTAAGGCAATTCGTTAAACCGCCGGTGCCCGTACCCATGGAGCCCGGCAGTTATAAAAAGGTTATCCTGCGTGAAATAAGACACGCACGACAAAGGAGGAATCGTGGGAGTTATCGGTTACGGTCTCGGTGTTATCGGCGCTGGTCTTGCTATCGGCCTGTCTGCTCTGGGTGCTACGGGTGCTATGGCCCGTCAGCCTGAGGTCCAGGGCCGCGTGTTCACCGTCTTCATCATGGGCTCCGCCTTCGGCGAGGCTCTGGCTCTGATCGGCTTCGTTGTCGCGCTGATCGTTAAATAGCACGGAGCGTCAAGTATGAATCTTTCATCCCAGAAGAGCGCGATCGCACTCTCCGCGTCCGCGGCCGCGCTGCTCATGCCGGTTTCCGCGTTCGCCGAGGACGGCGCCGCCGGTGCGGACATCCTCATCCCTAAGATGGCGGAGTTCATCCCGGCGCTTATCGCCTTCCTGATTATCTGGATCGTGCTGGCCAAGGTTGCCCTGCCGGGCATCATGAAAACCATGGAGGAGCGCGGCAAGAAGATCGAGGAGAGCCTCGACGAGGCCGAGAAGACCAAGCAGGAGGCTATCGCTAAGCGCGCTGAGTCCGACTCGATTGTCACCGACGCCCGTCGTCAGGCTGCCGACATTGTTCTCGAGGCCCGTAAGGACGCCGAGTCCGAGCGCGCCCGTATCATCGAGGCTGCTCACAAGGAGGCCGAGGAGATTATCGCCAAGGCCCATACGACCGTCGAGGACGAGCGCAAGTCCATCTACGCCGGTGCCGCGAGCTCCATCGCCGACCTGTCCGTTGCCGTCGCCACCAAGATCGTGGGCGAGGCACTCGAGGACGAGGCCGGGCAGAAGAAGCTCATCGAGCGTTACATCCAGGAAGCAGGTAGCCTGAATGCCGACTAGCCGCTATCAGGACAAGGTGCTCGAGACCTACGCGCGTTCCCTTTTGGAAGCCGCTAAGGCCGAGAACCATGTGTTCGAGGACCTCGAGATGATCGAGCGCCTGGCTTCCGCCAGCCCCGAGATCATCGCCGTGCTCGACACCATGTCCAAGCGCGACCAGCTCGACCTTCTTCCCAAGGTGGCAGCTGCCTTTAAGTATGTTGCCGAGGAAGACGAGGATGTAGTGGGCGTGACCGTCACCACGGCGATCCCGCTCGACGACGAGCTGCGTCAAACCATCACTAAGAAATGCGAGCAGGACTTCGGCCGCAAGGTATTCCTTATCGAGCAGGTCGACCCGTCTATTGTGGGCGGCCTGGTGCTCGAGGCCCGCGGCGAGCGTCGTGACATTTCCGTCAAGACGCAGCTGCGCATCGCGCAGGAGACCCTCGCAAACTCTGCTAATTCGTACGGAGGTGAAGCCTAATGTCCGAAACCCTCAATGCCCAGGATATCGCCAAGAAACTGCAGGAGCAGCTCACGAGCCTCTCCGCGACGGTCGATACGCATGAGGTTTCAACGGTCGACGAGGTAGGCGACGGCATCGCGCGCGTCTCCGGCCTCAAGAGCGCCATGGCAGGCGAGCTTCTGGAGTTCAAGAGCTCCGATACCGGTGAGACCGTCTTCGGCCTTGCCCAGAACCTTGACCGTGACGAGGTCGGCGCCGTTCTGTTCGGTGCCGTCGACTCCATCAAGGAAGGCGACGAGTGCCGCACCACTGGCCGCATTATGGATATCCCTGTGAGCCGCGCCATGCTCGGCCGCGTCGTAAATCCGCTCGGACAGCCCATCGATGGCTTGGGTGACATCGTTGCCACGCATCGTCGTCCTATCGAGTTCAAGGCCCCCGGCGTCATCGACCGTACCCCGGTGTGCGAGCCGGTTCAGACTGGCCTGTTGGCTATCGACTCCATGGTGCCTATCGGCCGCGGCCAGCGTGAGCTTATCATCGGCGACCGTAAGACCGGCAAGACCGCTATCGCCATCGACGCCATCCTCAACCAGCGTGGCAAGGGCATGGTCTGCATCTATGTCGCCATCGGCCAGAAGGCCTCCACGGTTGCCAACATCCGTGAGACCCTCGCCCAGCATGGTGCGCTCGAATACACCATCATCGTTTCGGCAACCGCTGCCGATTCCGCCCCTATGCAGTACATCGCGCCTATGGCCGGTGCCGCTATCGGCGAGTTCTTCATGTACAACGGCGAGGACGGTAAGCCCGCCAGCGAGACCAACCCTGGCGGCCACGTGCTCGTCATCTACGACGACCTGTCCAAGCAGGCCGTGGCTTACCGTCAGATGTCGTTGACGCTGCATCGTCCGCCCGGACGCGAGGCCTATCCTGGCGACATCTTCTACCTGCACTCTCGTCTGCTCGAGCGTGCCGTCAAGATGTCCAAGAAGAACGGTTACGGCTCCATGACGGCCCTGCCGATCATCGAGACCCAGGACGGCGATGTTTCGGCTTACATTCCGACCAACGTCATTTCCATTACCGATGGTCAGATCTACCTGCAGTCCGAGCTCTTCTTCCAGGGTCAGCGCCCGGCAGTCGACGTGGGCATCTCCGTGTCCCGCGTCGGTGGCGACGCTCAGACCAAGGCCATGAAGCAGGTTGCCGGCAACCTTCGCCTGGACCTCGCTTCGTACCAGGAGCTCGCGGGCTTTACGCAGTTCGGCTCCGACCTCGACGAGGCCACGCAAAAGCAGCTTACCCATGGCGCTCGCATGACCGAGCTCCTGAAGCAGCCGCGCTACAAGCCGTTTGAGGTTGGCGAGCAGATTGCAGTTCTGTTTGCAGGCAACGAGGGCTTCCTCGACGATCTCGAGATTGCCGACGTGCTGCCTTTCCGCGCTGAGCTTATCGAGTACCTGGACAACGGCTTTGGCTCGTTGCTCGACAAGGTTCGCGCTAAGAAGATCGACGATGACAGCAAGGCTGAGCTCCTGCGCGTTATCGGTGACTTTAAGCAGCAGTTCATGGCCAAGCACCATGCCGATACGACTGGATCAGAGGAGAACTAAGCCCTATGGCCAACCTTCGCGACATTAAGAAGCGAATCTCCTCGGTTACCACGACCAAGCAGATCACGCGCACGATGGAGATGGTCTCTACGGCCAAGATTCGTCGTGCCCTCGATCGCTCCAAGCAGGCCGAGCCCTATAAGGAGGCGCTGACCGACGTCATGTTGACGGTCGCCGGCGACGCCTCCTGTTCGGGCACCGATCTCATGCTGCAGAAGCATGAGAGCGTTAAGCATGGCCTGATTGTCGTTATTGCCTCGGACCGCGGCCTTGCCGGCGGTTTCAATACGACGGTGGAGCGTACGGCCGAAAAGCTCGCCGCTTCTTGGGCGAACGACGGCATCGAGTGCGAGATCATCGCGTGTGGGCGTAAACCGGCCACGTATTTCCGTGACCGCGCAAACGTCATCATGCACTTTGAGGGCAATTCCTCCGAGCCCGATTTTAATCAGGCCCGCATGATCTCCTCTCATATCTGCGATGCGTATCGTGCCGGCGAGCTTGACCGCGTCGAGCTTGTCTACCACCACGCCAAGAACCGCGTGGATCAGGAGCTTCGCGTCGAGCACTTGCTGCCGCTCGATCCCGAGATGATCGCTATGGCCCACGGTCCGCGTAAGAACGAGACCGATGCCCCTAAGCGCATCTCGTCCACGTTCGAGTTCGTGCCCTCTCCCGAGCATGTTCTCGGCAAGCTTGTGCCGTCTTATATCCTGACGGTCATCTACCAGGCCCTGATCGATTCGGCGGCTGCCGAGCAGGGTGCACGCCGCAAGGCCATGCACTCCGCGACGGAAAACGCCACCGCGATCATCTCGACCCTTACTCGCACGTATAGTCGCGTGCGCCAGGCTTCGATCACGACCGAGATTAACGAGATCGTCGGCGGAGCCTCAGCATTGGAGGAACAGTAATGGCTAATAACACCGTAAAGCTTGCGGTCGAGGAAGCCACCAAGAAGACGACTGCCGGTGATGGTCGCATCGTGCGAATCATCGGCCCTGTCGTCGACGTCAAGTTTGACGGCGCGGTGCCCCCGATCTACAACGCGCTCACGGTCGAGGCCGAGACCCCGATCGGTCATCTGAGCACGATCCTCGAGGTCGAGAGCCAGCTTCCGGGCGGCGTCGTCCGCACGGTCGCCATGTCCTCGACCGACGGCCTGCAGCGCGGCCTCATCGCCACCGATACCGGTGAGCCCATGAAGATGCCCGTTGGTCCCAAGACGCTCGGCCGCATTTGGAACGTCATGGGCAAGCCCGTCGACGGTAAGCCCATGCCCGAGGTGGAGGAGTTCTACCCCATCCACCACGCGGCGCCTCGCTTCGACGAGCTCACCACCAAGACCGAGATCTTCGAGACCGGCATTAAGGCCGTCGACCTGCTCGAGCCCTACATCCGTGGCGGCAAGACAGGCCTGTTCGGTGGCGCCGGCGTCGGCAAGACCGTTCTGATTCAGGAGCTCATCAACAACCTCGCCCAGGAGCATGGCGGCACCTCGGTGTTCACCGGCGTCGGCGAGCGTACCCGTGAGGGTACCGACCTTTATCTCGAGATGAGCGAGTCGGGCGTTATCGACAAGACTTGCTTGGTCTATGGTCAGATGAACGAGCCGCCTGGAGCGCGTCTGCGCATCGGTCTGGCCGGCCTTACCACCGCTGAGTACTTCCGCGATCGTGGCCAGGACGTTCTGCTGTTCATCGATAACATCTTCCGCTTCTCCCAAGCCGGTTCCGAGGTTTCCGCACTGCTGGGCCGTATGCCTTCTGCCGTTGGTTACCAGCCCACGCTGGCTACCGAGATGGGTGACCTCCAGGAGCGCATCACCTCGACCAAGACGGGCTCCATTACCTCTGTCCAGGCCGTCTACGTCCCTGCAGACGATCTGACCGACCCGGCGCCTGCCACGACGTTCACGCACCTCGACGCTACCACGGTTCTTTCGCGTAGCATTTCGTCGCTCGGCCTGTTCCCGGCCATCGACCCGCTCGCGTCTTCTTCCGACGCTCTCGATCCCTCGATCGTTGGCGAGGAGCACTACCGTGTTGCCGTCAAGGTTCAGGAGCTCCTGCAGGAGTACTCCGACCTTCAGGACATCATCGCCATTCTGGGTATGGACGAGCTGTCCGAGGAGCAGCGCCTTACGGTCAACCGTGCCCGTAAGATCCAGCAGTTCCTCTCCCAGTCCTTCCACGTCGCCGAGAAGTTCACCGGCAACCCCGGTGTCTACGTCCGCGTCGAGGATACCGTCCGCTCCTTCGCCGAGATTGTCGACGGCAAGGCCGATGACCTGCCCGAGCAGGCATTCCGCTATGCCTCCACGATTGAGGACGTGCGTGAGCGCGCCCGCAAGATGGAGGAGAAGTAGGTTATGCGTATCCGCATCGTGTGCCCCGTGAGCCTCGCCTATGAGGGTGACGCTGCGTTTGTGTCGATTCCGTCTACGGATGGCGAGTTTGGCGTTCTGCCTGCTCACTCCAGCGAGATCTGCACGATCGACCGCGGTTACGTTCGCGTTTCCGATAAGGCCATGGGCACTGTCGACCACACGTTTGCCGTGGCCGGCGGCTATGCCCAGGTTGCGGACGATGTCGTGACCGTTCTCGCCGAGCGCGCTTGCGATTTGGCGACCGTCGATGCCGACAAGCTTAAAGCTGATATTCAAGGTTTTGAAGAGAAGCTGGGTAATTTGTCGGAGGATGATGCACGCCGCGCCTACCTCTATAATGAAATCGCATGGTGTAAGCTCAAGCTTGCCCAATAGTCAAACGATTTAGCGTTCGACCATTTGCGAACACATCATGCCCGGGATGGCCCAGCCATCCCGGGCATGCTTTTTGAAAGGGTAGACCTTGGATATTATCCGCGTTGAGGGTGGCCACGCCATCGGAGGCTCCGTGCCCGTCTCGGGTGCCAAGAACTCCGCACTCAAACTCATGGCGGCAACGCTTCTGGCGCCGGGCAAGACGACGCTGCGGAACGTGCCCGATATTTCCGATGTCCACGTGATGGGCAAGGTGCTCAAGGGCATGGGCGCTACGATCGATGTTCTCGACGAGCACACGCTCGAGATTGATACCTCTCAGGTCGATTCTTGGGAGGCCCCCTACGAGCTCGTTGCCAAGATGCGTGCTTCCACCGCCGTGATGGGACCCCTGCTGGGTCGCTTCCATCGCGCCAAGATCGCCATGCCGGGCGGCTGCAACCTGGGTGCTCGCAAGATCGATATGCACATTCTTGGTCTTGAGGCCCTGGGCGTTGAGTTCGATACCGCCCACGGTTACATCAACGCTAATGCGCCCCAAGGTCTGCGCGGTACCACCGTCACGCTCGAGTTCGCCAGTGTCGGTGCGACCGAGAACCTCATTATGGCATCCGTGCGCGCGCAGGGCACCACGGTTATCGACAATGCCGCCCGCGAGCCCGAGATCGTCGATCTCGCCAACATGCTCAACGAGATGGGCGCCAAGATTGTTGGCGCCGGTACGCCTGTCGTGACCATCGAGGGCGTGGAAGAGCTGCATCCTGTTACCCATCGCGTGGTGGGGGACCGCATCGAGGCCGGTACCTTTATCGTTGCCGGTGCGTTGATGGCCGACGATCGCGGTGTCGATGTCACGGGCTTTTGCCCCATTCACTTGGGCATGGTGCTCAAGAAGATGGAGCTCATGGGTATCGACTGCGAGCGCGTCGAGGATGGCGTCCATGTGAACCGTGTCGAGCGTATCAAGCCGGTCGACATCCAGACGCTTCCGTTCCCCGGCTTCCCGACGGACATGCAGGCGCAGATTATGGTACTCTCCGCCCTTGCCGACGGCAGTTCCGTTATTACCGAGAACATCTTCGAGAATCGCTTTATGTTTGCCTCTGAGCTGGTGCGCATGGGTGCCGACATTCGTATCGAGAGCCATCATGCCATGATTCATGGCGTCAAGGGCTTCTCGGGTGCACAGGTTACCTCGCCCGATCTGCGTGGCGGAGCGGCCCTCGTCGTAGCGGGCTTGATCGCTGACGGGACGACCGAGGTTTCGGCTATCCATCACATCAAGCGCGGCTACGAGCAGTTTGTCGAAAAGCTGCAGGCGCTCGGCGCGCATGTCGAGCATGCTACCGTCCCCGATCCCGTCATCTACTAATACAGGTTGCCTATGTTTAATAAAAAGCCCCTCGCGGATACCACCGCCCGAAGACCCTCAACTGGTGCGCAGGCCAAGATCTACAGTCGCGATAACGTGGCTCGCTATTCCGAGCGCGCTCGCCAACGTCGTCGTAGCCACACGATTCGTCACGTCGCGCTCATTGTCGTGCTTGGCGTGCTGCTGAGTGCCACTACCGCTGCCGGCCTGTGGTTTGCCACCATTATGGGCAAGCTCGGCGATTCTAATGTCATTACCGACAATCTGCGTCGGGTTCTGGTTGACACCGATGAGGCAAAGGATCCGTTCTACGTGCTGCTTCTTGGCACCGACGGCCGTCCGGGCGAGGATACGTACCGTGCCGACTCGATTATCCTGGCACGCATCGACCCCACGCAAAAGCAGGCGACGCTCATTTCCGTTCCGCGCGACACCAAGGTCGAGTACAAGGGCGAGACCATGAAGATCAACGCCTGCCATACCGTTGGCGGCGCCGAGGCCATGGTCGAGGCGGTCAACGAGCTGTGCGGTGTTCAGATTTCCCACTATGCCGAGGTCAGCTTCGACGGTATGCAGGCGCTGATTGATTCGGTTGGCGGTATCGACATTAACGCAACCGATGATGTTGACGACCCCGAGCACCTGGATATTAAGATTACCGCTGGCCAGCAGCATATGGACGGTGCCACCGCCCTTACCTATGCCCGCTGCCGCTACACCTATGCCGACGGCGATTACACGCGCATGCGCCACCAGCGTCAGGTGCTTGGCGCCCTTGCCAACCAGATTCTCAATAACTTCGATGCCACGAAGATTTTTGGCCTGGTTAATTCGCTGTCCGATATGCTCGTAACCGATATGAGCGTTCAGGATATCGTGGCTACGGTCAACGCCATGCGCGGTATGGATGTCGACGGTATCTACTCGGCCAACCTGCCCTCGTACGCCGACGACAGCACCATGATCGACGGTGTGAGCTACGTCTTTGTCTACGAGGACGAGCTCAAGGAAATGATGGAGCGCGTCGATGCCGGCAAGGATCCCAAGGGTCCCAACACCATGGGTCTTTCCGACGGTTCCAGCTCTACAATCGGCGACCTGAACAACAACACGTCTGACGACTACGCAAACGGTACCGCAACCTCATCGGTCAGCTCTGACGATTCCGATGACTCAAGCGATTCGAGCGATTCGGACTACTACGAAGAGCCGACCGGCGACGGCAACGGCTACGAAGCCAACTATTAGAGTTATGCGGTTTTACCAAACCGCATAACCGCTTGACGCTGCGCGGGCCGCATTTGGACAATCTGACGTTCAACTTCAAGGGCGCGACC
>CAJMOM010000037.1:0-12270 GCA_905215005.1 uncultured bacterium
CACCGCCGCGGCGGCTCGCGCCTCCGCCAGCGCCTCGCGCATGAACTTCTCATCGATTTCGGTGATCGTCATCGTTCGCCTTCCCTGTTGCAAATTCAAAACGATGCTATCATTACGACTCACGGAGAGATGGCAGAGCGGTTGAATGCGGCGGTCTTGAAAACCGTTGAGCGCGAGAGCGTTCCGGGGGTTCGAATCCCCCTCTCTCCGCCACTTCTAGTGATGCACCGGTGTCATGGTCCGCTCAAACAGCGCATCGACCACGTCAGCCATCTCGGGTCGACGCTCAAGATCGTGGCCCGATTCCCACCATATCGTGAAAAGTCGAATAATACCGCCGGCGACAAACTCAGACGTCGTCTCGAGTGACACGGGGGCCAGGGCATCCTCGGCAAGCACGTTCATCACACGCTCGCGGATGGAGCGGGCAATGCGGTCGCAAATAACGTTGGTCAACATGCCCGACATGTTGCTTGCCAAAATGTTATCCATGAGCCGCTCGTGCGTCAGAATCAAATCCATAGCATCGTCCAAAATCGCGTGCCGAAGCGCGCGCACGTCCTCGGCAGACACTGCGCCGGCCTCATCGGGCTGTTTTTGCGGCAAGCCCGACATGAGCTCATCGATATAAAAGGCAAAGTAATCGTTCTTGTCGCGAAAGTGCTTGTAGAACGTCGTGCGGCGAATCATGGCGCGGTCGCACAGCATGGCAACCGTCAGGTCCTCAAAACGATGCTCCTCGAGAAGCTCGGTGAAGGCATCGAACAGGGCGCGGTAGGTTTTCTTAATGCGAAGGTCCACTGGTATCGCCATCCTCAGGGCAAAGACAACACTCGTCAATCTGTCGCATATCTTACACCTGTACCTCGCGTGCTTTGTCCCGGTGCCAACCCCGCCGAAAACACAACGCTTACCGGAAAGTTCGGCACGGTAAAACGTTGCGGGTATACTAGTAGCGTTATACCAACGGCAGCTGGCGCATGCCGCCGCGGCCATTCGAAACGGAGACATCATGATTACCGTCATCATCGGCATCGTTGTTGTCATTGTGATTGTCTGCGCCATCGCCGGCATCTACAACAACATGGTCACCAAGCGTAACCGCATCGATAACGCCTGGCAGAACATCGATACGCAGCTGCAGCGCCGCAACGACCTGATCCCCAACCTGGTCGAGACCGTCAAGGGCTACGCCAAGCACGAGCAGGAGACGCTCTCCGCCGTGATCAGCGCGCGTAACACCGCCGTCAAGGCCGCCACGCCCGAGGCCAAGATGGAAGCCGACAACGTGCTGACCGGCGCGCTGCGCCAGCTCTTCGCCGTAGCCGAGGCCTATCCCGATCTTAAGGCAAACACCAACTTTACGCAGCTGCAGGCATCGCTCGAGGATACCGAGAACAAGATTAGCTATGCACGCCAGAGCTACAACGACTGCGTGCTCAGCTACAACAACGCCATTCAGACGTTCCCGGCTGTCATCTTTGCCGGCATCTTCCAGTTTAAGGAGCGCCAGGGCTTCGAGGCCGCCGAAGCAGCCCGCCAGGCCCCGACCGTCAAGTTCTAGTAGTTTGGCAGGGCATCCTTAATCGGCCAAATGTATAAACCGCCCCGTCGAGTGCATACTTCGACGGGGCGGTTTCCTTTTTCGCAAAGGTCCCCCTCTAAGCGCCGTGCATTTTTAGGAGTATTCAACATAACCAAGAGCTTCGGGCGCCACGATAAATGCCAAAAACCGCGAATATCCCTGCAAATCAAACGCTGTCAGCCCATAACCCCGCCCATCATCCGTAGAAAACATCGAGAAATCCCGATTTTTTGCCCGAGGTCGGTATGCAGGGGCCTTCGATTGCAGAATACTCGCAAAAATGCACGTCGCCGCCACCCCCACATGGCGCGAACCAAAACAAAAGCGCGGCCTTCCTTCCCGGCGCATTCCGCAGGACGAAAGAGTCTCCGCCGCACGTAGTGCGCAGCGGAGACTCTTTCATATCCGAGGACGCGGCGGGAAGGAAGGTCGCCCTCGGGCCGGACAGCTAAGACAGCTTACGCGACGGTGTAAACCCAGTTGTGCTTGTCCTCGACAGCACCAGACTGGATACCAGTCAGGGTCTCGCGGAGCTTCTTCATCACGGGGCCAATCTCGGTGTAGCCAGCCGGGAAGGTCACGGTCTCGTCGGCGCCGTAAACCTTGTTGTCGATCTCGCCGACCGGGGAGATAACGGCAGCGGTGCCGCACAGGCCGCACTCGACAAAGGTACCGGCCTTGACCTCGGCCCACTCGACGGGACGCTGGTCAACGGTCATGCCCAGGTCCTGAGCAACCTGAACGAGCGAACGACGGGTGATAGAGGGCAGGATGGAGTCGGTGTGCGACTGCGGAACGACGAGGGTGCCGTCCTCCTTCACGAACAGGACGTTGGCGCCACCGGTCTCCTCGACATAGGTGCGGGACTCGGAGTCGAGATACAGGTTCTCGGCATAGCCCTCGCGATGGGCCTCCATCGTGGGCTTGAGGGACATGGCGTAGTTCAGGCCGGCCTTGATGTTGCCGGTACCGTGCGGTGCTGCACGGTCATACTCGGAAACGCGCAGCTTGACGGGCTTGAGGCCACCCTTAAAGTACGGACCGACCGGGGTCACGAGAATGCGGAACGTGTACTCAGGAGCGGGAGCCACGCCGATCACGTCACCAGAACCGATCATAAACGGACGCACGTACAGGGTCGCGCCGGAGCCGAAGGGCGGAACCCAGGCGGCGTTGGCAGAGACGACCTGCTTGACGGCCTCAACGAACTTATCCTTGGGGAACGGGGGCATCTCGAGGCGCTGCGCAGAGTTGTACATGCGCTCGGCGTTCATGTCGGGACGGAAGCAGACGATGCTGCCGTCCTCGGCGGTGTAAGCCTTCAGGCCCTCAAAGACCTCCTGGCAGTAATGGAAGATGCCGCCGCACTCGGAGACATGCAGGGTGTGGTCGGTGGTCAGGCCGCCCTCGTCCCACTCGCCGTCCTTCCAATGGGCCTCGTAGCTGTAATCGGTCTTCATGTAGCCAAAGCCGAGGCTACCCCAATCGATATCCTTCTTCTCGACAGTCATATGTCGCTCCTTACATACACAGTTGCAAACTCGCGAACCCGCACGCAAGGACCGAGGCCGACCGCGTCGCAACGTCGCACGCCCGGAGCGTAGAGCCGGACGGGACACGCGAACAGCATCAAAACCGATGGCACGTCGATTCGCATGCACGAGATTGTACTCCCCGTACGCGTCTGATAAAACGCTTTTCTTTAACTAAGTAAAGTATTTTCATTTGACCGAAACTAAAGAGGCCCGCCACCGTAAGCGGCGACGGGCCTCAACTGCACGGTTTGCGCGCTGGCTCGAGCTACGCGTTCTTTTTGCCCAGCTTAGCCTTAACCAGACCGACCACAGTCGGGATGATCGATACGGCAACGATGCCGACGATCAGCAGCTCAAAGTGCTCCTGCACAAAGGGGATGCCGCCAAAGAAGTAGCCCAGCAGTGTAAAGAGCGTCGACCAGGTAATGCCGCCCAGCACGTTAAAGATGACAAAATTGCGCCAGTGCATGCCGCCCATGCCGGCGATAAAGGGCACAAAGGTGCGGATAAACGGGAAGAAGCGACCCAGGAAGATGGCCAGGTGACCCCACTTGTCCAAGAAATCCTCGGACTTTTTGATGCGCTCGGGCGTCATGGCCTTGACCTTGCCCGAAGCGATAATCTTTTTGCCAAAGAAGTGACCGATCATAAAGTTGCACTGGTCACCCAGGATGGCAGCAGCCCATGCGACGGCCAGCAGAGCCACGATGTTAAAGCCGCCGTTGTGGGCAAAGAAGCCCGAAGCAAACAGCAGCGAATCGCCGGGAAGGAACGGGAAGAACACCACGCCTGTCTCGATAAAGATGATCAGGAACACACAGCCGTAGGCCATAAGCGGGCCGGCGGCGATCCAGCTGGCGATCGCGGTGCGCGGGTCTTTGAGCAGCTCGGCGATAAAATTAATGAAACCCATGAAGTAAAACCTCTCAGTTGTGGGCGCGGATACGTCCAAGTTGACCAGTATACGGTTGCGGCGCCCCCTCGTGCGCAACCCCACAAAAGCATGACCCCATTACCAGCAAGTTTGCATAACTGACACCTGTTGCGCAATGCCGCCAAGATTGTCCTTCCTAATCCCTAGCGAATCGCTATACTTTATTGAATCGCATTGCCATGGCGCTAAGGGAGGGCGGCCGGTGAGCTTTATCAATACCATTCGCGAGGACATCAAGACCGTCCAAGCGCAGGATCCCGCCGCGCAAAACGGTCTAGTCATCTTCCTTTCCTATCCTGGCCTGCACGCCAAGTGGAACCACGTGCCCGAGCACTGGCTCTGGGAGCACGGTCATCGCTCGCTCGCCCGCGTGCTCTCGCAGATTACCCGTCATATCACCGGCGTCGAAATTCATCCCGCCGCACAGATTGGCAAGCACTTCTTTATCGACCACGCCATGGGCGTCGTCATCGGCGAGACCACCATTGTGGGCGACAACTGCGTGCTCTACCAGGGCGTCACGCTCGGCGGCACCGGCAACGAGACCGGCAAGCGCCACCCCACCCTGGGCAACAACGTCACCGTGGGCACGGGCGCCAAGGTGCTCGGCAACATCCGCATCGGCAACAACGTCAAAATCGGCGGCAACTCGGTTGTCGTCAAGGACGTGCCCGACAACTGCACCGTCGTGGGCGTGCCGGGGCGCGTCATCAAGCGCAACGGCTGCCGCGTGTTCGAGGAGAGCTTCGATGCCAAGCAGCATCGCGAGTACATGCCCGACGATGCCGCCGAGCAATCCGCGCTCAACCGTCAAGGCATCACCGAGAATGCCCGCCGCGTCAAGGAACTCGAGCGAGAGGTGGCCGAGCTCAAGGCCCTCGTCGCCAAGCTCGCGGACGAACGCTAGGGCTGCGAACGGTACAAGCCCCGCATCAACACAAGAAGGCGCGCCAGGGAATTCATCCCCGGCGCGCCTTTCTTTTTGATGTGACATGTGGGGCTATCCCTTTGTCACATTATGCGAACTGACTCAAGTAGAGGTCGGCATAAGCGCCCTCGGCAGCCAGCAGTTCCTTATGCGTACCTTGCTCGATAATGTTGCCGTGGTCCATGACCAAGATCAGGTCGGCATCCACAATCGTCGACAGGCGGTGCGCGATCACAAAGCTCGTGCGCCCGCGCATAAGCGCGTCCATGGCACGGCCGATGGCAAGCTCGGTACGCGTGTCCACGCTTGAGGTCGCCTCGTCCAGGATTAGAATCGCCGGGTTGTTGAGCAGCACGCGTGCGATGGTCAGCAGCTGACGCTGGCCCTGGCTGATGCTTTCGGCATCGTTGGCCACGCGCGTGTCGTAGCCCTGCGGCATGGTGCGCACAAAGAAGTCGACCTGCGCGGCACGAGCGGCGGCCACAATTTCGTCGCGCGTTGCCTCGGGGCAGCCGTAGGCGATGTTCTCGGCAATCGTGCCATCGAACAGCCAGGCGTCCTGCAACACCATGCCAAACTGCTGCCGTAGCTCGCCGCGGTCCATGCGGCTCGTATCCACGCCGTCGAGCGTAATACGCCCGCCGTCAATCTCGTAGAAGCGCATGAGCAGGTTGATGAGCGTCGTCTTGCCTGCGCCCGTGGTTCCCACCACGGCAATCTTCTGGCCCGGCTCGGCGGTAAACGACACGTCGCGCATAAGCGGCTTGTCGGGCGAATAACCAAAGCGCACATGCTCAAAGGAGACGCGGCCCTCCACGCGACCCGGCAGCTTGGCGGCCTTGTCCGGCAGCGGATCGGCCTCCATCTCGGGCTCATCGAGCAGGTCGAACACGCGCTCCGCACTCGCCAGCGCGCTCTGCAGCGAGTTGAAAGTGAACGACAGCTGCGTCATGGGTTCGGACGCCTCGTAGATAAACTGGAAGAACGCCTGGAACACGCCGACGGTCATGTGGCCGGCGACCAGCATGCTGCAGCCCACGAGCGCGATCACGATCTGCGCCAGGCGACCAATAAAGCGAACCGCGGGTCCGACGGCGTTGATCATAAAGTCGGCCTTGGTACTCACGCGCGCTAGCTCCCTCGAGGCCTCATGCACTTCGGCAGAACTCTGACGCTCGCGGTTAAACGCGCGAATCACCAGACGGCCTGAGTAGCCCTCCTCGACCGCACTCGTAATCTTGGACACCCACTCCTGGCGCTCGCCCGTCACATCATGCGTACGGCGCGAAACCACCTTGGTCACCAGCAGCGATACCGCCGTAAAGAACAGAAAGACGAGCGTAAGCTGCACGCTGAACACGAACATCACGCTCACAGCACCAACAACCGTGCCGATCGACACGAGCAGCTGCAGCAATCCGCGCTGCATGCTCTCGGACATCTTGTCCAGGTCGTTGGTCGCGCGGCTGACGACCTCGCCGGGACGATGCGCGTCAAAATAGGCGAGCGGCAGACGGTTGAGCTTTTGCGCGATGCGGTTGCGCAGGCGCAGATTGAGACGCTCAGCGACGCTCGACATCAAAAAGCTCTGGAGCGCATAGAACGAGGCAGCGGCAGTCCAGATCATAAAGTAGACGAAAATGGTCTTGCCGCAGTTCTCCCAGGTGATGCTGAAAGTGGTGTCGTTGGCAAACGCCACCCGAATGTGGCCCCACAGCTCATCGATCACGCGGGCGCTATATGCCGGCGCGGCGGTGTTAAAGATGACATAGAACACAATGCTCGCGAACACGATATAGAAGCGCCAATGGTCGCCGGCAGCCTCACTCCACAGGCGGCGCACCGTCGCCCAGGTATCCCGAGGCGTCTCGTCCTCGTCTTCGTCGTCCACGTCGCGCATACGCTCTGCCTCGGCGCGGGCGCGCTCGTCCTCGGCACGTTCGTTTTCCTCGTAGAGCGCTTGGCGGCGAGCCTCGCGCTCGGCTGCAGCCTTGGCGGCGTCATCCAGCTCGGGTGCCACGGCAGCCGTTTCCTCGACCAGCCCCGCAGCAACGGCGTCATCAACGCCGCCCTGCTTCTTGAGCTCCTCGGCCATGCTACTCACCTCCCTTCATCTGCGATTCCGCGATGGCGCGGTACACCTCGCAGGTTTCCATAAGCTCGCCATGCGTGCCCAAGCCCACGACCTCGCCATCCTTGAGCACGACGATCTGGTCGGCATGCAAGATCGTCGAGATGCGCTGCGCGATGATGAGCACCGCGGCGTCACGCGTCTCGTCTTGCAACGCATGGCGCAGGGCCGCATCGGTCTTAAAGTCCAGAGCAGAAAAACTGTCGTCGAAGATATACAGGTCGGCGCGCTTCATGAGCGCACGGGCGATGGCCAGACGTTGGCGCTGGCCGCCCGAAAAGTTCGTACCGCCCTGGGCAACCGGGGTATCGAGCCCCTGCGGTTGGTCGAGTACAAAGGTGCTCTGGGCAACCTCAAGCGCGTGAAGCATGTCGCCCTCGGTCGCGCCTTCGTTACCAAAGCGAAGGTTGCTCGCCACCGTGCCCGAGAACAGCCACGCCTTCTGCGGCACATAGGCAATGCGCCCGCGGATTTCGTCTTGCGTAAGCTCGCGCAGGTCCACACCATTCAGGCGAATGGAGCCCTTGGTGGCATCGTGGAAGCGCAGCAGAAGCTTTGCCACCGTCGATTTGCCCGAGCCTGTCGAGCCAACGATCGCAGTCGTCTGACCGCGACGGCAGGCAAAGCTCAGGTCGCACAGGGTGTCCTCGTCGGCATCGTCAAAGCGAAACGACATGTGGTCGAACACGGCCACCGCATCGGCTTCGTCTTGGGGCTCGCGCGCCCCGTCATCCAGCGTGCGCTCGCCATCGACGATGCTCGGCTCAATCTCCAGCACCTGCTGCGCACGGTTCAGGCACGCGGCAGCACGCGGAAGCGTCAGCACCACCATCTGGGCCATCATCACAAAGAACAGGATCAGAATTGCATACTCCAGCACCGCCGAGATACTCGCAATCTGCATGGCGTGGGCGCCTACGCGGTTGCCGCCCACCCACAGCACCGCCACCTCGGCGATGTTCATCAAAAAGAAGCTTGAGCTATCGAGGCCCACAAACAGGTGGTTGACTTTGATGGCGTTGGCGGCGTATTCGCTAAACACCTCGTCCAGACGCCGTTCCTCGTGGCGCTCCTTGTTAAACGCACGGATGACGCGCACGCCCACAATATTCTCGCGCAGAACCACGTTCATGCGGTCGATAAAGCCCTGTAGGCGCATAAAAATCGGCGCCGCGTTGGCAACCGTAAAGACCGCCGCCACCAGCACAATCGCAACGACTACGCCCAGAAGCGTGCCCATGGCGGGATCGATAAACCAGGCGAAGATGATGCCCGCCACAGCCAAAAACGGCACGGGCAGCACCAGCTGAATCGTCTGCAGAATCGCCTGCTGAATCACGTTGATGTCGTTGAGCGAGCGCGTGATCATCGATCCGGTGCCAAAGCGCTCAAAATCGCTGGCCGCGAGCTCGAGCGATTTGTCGTACACGGCATTGCGGATATCGCAAGCCACGTTGGCGGCCAGGCGCGCCGAAAGAAAGCAGCCCAGCACCGTGCCGCCGCTAGCCATGCTGGTCGCGATAAACATGTATAGGCCGTTGCGTAAAATGTAGTCGACATCGCCCGTGGTAATACCGGTGTTGACCATGTTCGCCAGCATCGTGGGAACCAACAGCGTACCGACGTTATCCACCAGCAGCACCAGCAGCGTCACTGCGACAAGCCCTCGGTAGGGCTTCAAAAACCTCATTAACAGTCGCACGACTCCCCCTCACCTTGATTCTCGGCTTGGCTCTCGGCAGCGATATGCTGCTTAAAGGCATCGCACTCCTCGCCGAGCACCTGAGAGAATTTGCCGATCAAGCGCATAATCTCGCGCTGCTCACACGGCTCAAGCGCGCCAAAGGCTCGCTGCTCGGCCTTGAGCGCCGGCAGCGCATAACGCTCGGCAAATCGCCTGCCCTCTTCGGTCAGGCTCACAACCTTGTTCTTACGGCTGCCCTCGGCAAACTCCAGCGTGGCGAAACCCCGCGCCGTCAAGGTTTTAATTGCCGAGTTGATGGTCTGCTTGCTGTAGAACCATTCGCTTGTCAGACGGCTTACGGCAATACTGCCGCCCGCCGTGCTGGTATCGACGAGCATCCAGTAAGCGCAGTCCGAAAGGCCGCAGGCGCGCGAGAACTCCGAATATATATGGTCGAGTCCATTGAGCAGCCGATCGAAGTCGACCAGCGTAACCGCACTATTCATCTATCCCACCATTCAATTGTCCGATTTTTGACCAATTATGTGTCTCTAGATTAGTCCGAGTTTTGACTATCGTCAACAGGCTCTCCGCAAATGCGTGCATTTTTATGGCCTATCGGCAGAAAAAGACCGCCGGCGCGGGGGCGGCGCCAGCGGTCACGTGAAAATCGAGTTTTATTGCCTGTTAAGCGGCGACGGCCTCATAGACCGTAGCGCCCGAGAAGCTGTCATGCAGGCTCTTGCCGGCAATCCACGGCAGCTCGACGACCTCGCAGACCGTGTTGACCAGCTCGGAGCAGTCAGTAAAGTGGCCCTTGTCGTTGAGGGCCTCGCAATCCTGAACACGCCAATAGCCATCGGTGTGCGTGATGTAGTACTCGTGATCGTTGATCGACACGAAAGCGCGCGTCTTGGAACGCAGCAGCTTCAGAAATCCTTCGAAATCGGTCTCGACGACATCTCCAGCCTGGAACATGATGTTACCTCCTGGCCCGGCGCCACCACGGCGCATTGATAAACGTTGGTACTCCTTTAGTAAAACCTTTATCAGAGGTTATGCGTTCGTCATTTAGGCAAGTGGTAAAAAACCGCAGGGTAGACGGGATAAAACGTTTAACCATCCCATTTGTTTGTCACATTCTGAAGGTACTTTTATGCAAACCTACTTTCCCAATTGGAATCTACCCTTTTGGCCGGGCAATTGACCGTCTATCGTTTGAGCCCGACGGGTATGAACGGGGCATCTACAACGCCACCGCAAGGAGACACCATGGAGACTATCGAAGCACTCATTCACCGCCGCAGCTGCCGCAACTACAGCGATCGTCCCGTCGAGGCCGAAAAGCTCGCACGCATTATCGAGGCTGGTCAGTACGCACCGAGCGGCATGGGCCGCCAGCCGGTGACGTTTGTCGCCGTCACCGACCCCGCGACCGTCGAGCGTCTCTCGCAGCTCAACGCCCAGGTCATGGGCAGCAACGGCGACCCCTTCTATGGCGCCAAGACCGTTGTGGTGGTACTGGTTGACCGCAGCGTGCCCACACATCTGGAAGACGGCTCGCTCGCCATGGGCAACTTGCTCAACGCCGCCTATGCACTGGGTGTCGATTCGTGCTGGATTCACCGCGCGCATGAGGTCTTTGACTCGCCCGAGGGCCTGGAGCTGCTGGCCAGCTGGGGCCTGCCCGCCGACGGCAGCCTGCGCGGTGTCGGTCACTGCATTCTGGGCTACGCCGAGGACACGCTACCCGAGGCAAAGCCGCGCCGCGACAACGTCATCTACGTAAGGTAACCCGGGAGCGTCAACGGGGGTGGCTAATTTGGGACGGGGCTATTTTAGCTACCCCGCTCGCACCTTATATTGACGTCGCGGTTGTCGTCGTTTCGTTCGTGTGGGTCGTTTCGGCTTCGCTGCCTTGTTCGTCCTCGTCCTTTTGCGCATCGGCGATGGTGGAGGCCGCCGCGACGATACCGCGCTGGGGCGCAACGCCCGTCTGGGTCTGTGCGCCCTCGACAACTTCTGTGCCTGCATGCGCGAGCTCGGGCGATTTAAACATTGCGTCCAAGTTGGCGCCACCGCCGGCGTAGCCAAGCGCAGCGAGTGCGATGACGATCACTGCAACGACGACCGCGATCGGAACATAACGGTGCCAACCAGCCGGATTGAGTCCGCTGCGGCGAGCCGCCCCGCGGCTGATGTAACCAAGCGTTCCGTCGTGCTTGAGCTTTGAGCCCACCACGCGTTTGCGGCCCCACAGCGAGGACTCTGCCTGCATTGCCAAGCGGGCGCTTGCCGAAGGATAGCCGTATTTAGTGCGCTTGAACGAGCCATCAAACCCCGAGGCGTGTTTACCCCACGTCACCGATGTTGTGCGTCGGTTGACCGGCGCGGCACTCCGCCTTCTGCGGCTCGGTTTTGAAGTCTCAGCCATATGCCCTCGCACGCCGTAACCAAATCGAAACAATAACGCTTTGGACTGTAGCACACGCGTCGCGCGCGGTCACGGGCGCCTCGCTCAACGGTCATCGTCCTTCAGCAAGCGCCACAGCGTTGTACGGCTTATACCCAGCACCTCTGCCGCACGAGTCCGGTTGCCATGGAGATGATCTACAACCAGATGCGCGATATCTCGCTCGGTATCGGCCAGCGGTCGCAGGATATACAGGTCACTTTCGAGCGTCGGGGCGCCAAAGGTTGCGGTCTTAATCACGTCCTCTTGGGCGAGCACTTCCTCCGCCACAGCGCGGTCCACCGTGCCCGTCCCCACCAATATATACAGTCGTTCCGAGACCTCGCGGAGCTGCAGATAATTGCGCGGCCAGCGGTAAGCATCGAGCGTCTTCGTCGCCGTGGCAGACAGCGTGGGCGCTGCCGTCCCAAATGCATCAGCGAGATATTCCAAATAGCGCGCGACCTTCGTCGACGCGGCTCCCTGCTCGGCGATTGCCGGCGCCACGCTCACCGCACAGGCGAAGCGCTCGGTCACAAAGGCGGCTTGATCACTTTCGCTGCCGCCCGGCATGTCATTCGCCGTCAGCACCACATGGCAGCGCGTCGCCAACGCGGTGTCGGCCATCGTGGAGACCAGCTCGCGGAGGCGCTGGGGGCCAACCGCGTTCCAGCCCTCAATGCAAAGGGTCAGCCCTGTTTGGAACAACGGCGATTCGGCGCTTTTGAGCACGTGGCGCCAACCGCGCTCGGTGAGCTCATCGAGCGCAACGGAAACAAAGGGCTGACCGGCAAAAGGACCGTCCAGATAGAGGCGCTTGGCAATCTCGACCTGACCCGCTCCCAGCTCGCCCTCGAGCATAAGGGGCACGCCGCGCGCGTAACTCTCTGCAACCGGCGCAGCCACCGAGGCCGCCCCCTCAACGATGCCGTACGCGCTCGATTCGTAGCGGGCCTCAACTTCGTCGGCGTTGAGCCACTCGATGCCCGCATGCGCCGCGGCACCGCGCACCTCGCGGACC
>CAJMOM010000038.1:0-12214 GCA_905215005.1 uncultured bacterium
CGGCGCGTGCCGTGTCGGGCTCCCAGGCCGCCCCTGCGGGCAGCACGGCGGCTTTCGTGGCACTCGTTGCCAACGCGGCAGCCAATAACGCCTGCAACGCTACCTCGGCGGACGCGAACGCTTCTGCCGACAATTCGTACGTTGATGAAGCCATGACTGCGGACGAGGAGGCCGTTGCCGACCGCCGTGCCGCCGAAAGCTCGTTGTGGGGCGCTCCTGCCCAGCAGCAGGCGGCTGAGGCTGCGCCGTACAATGCAAACCTCGCCAGCATGCCTATCATCTCCGGTGCCGCGGACATCGATCTCGATGACCTCGATGAGCCTGCAGCCATCACCGCATCGATTGATGCCCAAGATCGCATCGACACCGGCGACCTTCCAGATGCCTCGCTCGAGGTTGATGTCCCCATGGCTGATTACTCGGGCCACGAGGGCATGTGGGCCGCCGCCACCGCGATTCTGGATGAGATTGACGAGCCTGCTCCTGTTGCAGCCCCCGCTCCCGTCGCTGCCCCTCAGCCTGCTGCTCCCGCCTATGTCGGCCGTCACAGTGCTGTGTTCCCCGAGGATACTGCCCGTATCTCGCGCGAGAGCATCGAGCGGGCCGAGGCTATTGCCGCCGGCATTATGGAAAACCGTCGTCACGAGCGCGTCAATCAGATCCTCGAGGAAGAGATCGAGCGCCTGCAGTCCTCAACCGCCAAGCGTACGGGCCGTGCCTATCTGAGCGTTATCGAGGGCGGTACCGCCAGCTTCGCGCCGCTCCGCGCGGAGGCATAACTTCTGCATGGTTAAGATCAATCGAAAATGGGCGGTTGTAACCTGCCTGATGGCGCTCTTGATCTGGGTCAATTCGCTGGTTCCCGGCTCGGGGTCGGGCTCGCTGAGCCTAACGGTCATGGAAGCTATCCGCAGTTTCCTGCACGGCGTGGGACTTCCATATGAATGGGTGACCAACTTTGTTGTTCGCAAGTGCGCGCATTTTACCGAGTATATGGTGCTCGGCATCCTGGCAACGCACGCCTTTGATTTTGAGGGCCGGCGCACCTTTGACGTGCTGCTGCCCACGGCGGTGTTCCTGCTGCTGATTCCTTCGATCGACGAGACGATTCAGCTCTTTGTGCCGGGACGCGCCGGCATGATCACCGACGTGATGATCGACTGCTGTGGAGCGGCAACGGGCGTTGTGCTCCGATATATCTTACGGTCGCTGATGTGCGCCAAAAAGGCCGCCTAGGACGTATTGTTTGGTCCTAGGCGGCCTTTTTTATTTGAGGGCTTATATGAGGTGTGGTGGCGTCGTTCTGTAGGTCGGATTTGCCGGGCGCGCCACGCCCTGTGGGTGCGTCTGCTACTGAAGCGCCTGTGCGCCCAGGGCCAGGCAACCCATGATGCCCTGCTTGCCCTCGAGGCTGTTGTTGACGATGTAGTTATCGATGTCGTTGACCTCGGGCGTGACGATATAGCCGTTGAGCATCTCGGCGCACTTTTTGCGTGCGAGCGGCACGATGGGGGTGTGGTCGGCCACGCCGCCGCCGATGATGATCTTTTGCGGCGCGTAGCACAGCGTGTAGGTCATGAGTGCTTGTGCCAGATAGCCGGCGAGCAGGTCCATGGCCTCCGGGTCATCGGCCATGTCTCCGGCGCTCTTGCCATCCCAGCGCTTTTTAACGCCGGGACCGGCGATGAGGCCCTCTAGGCAGTTGTCGTGGAAGGGGCAGGCGCTATGCTCGCCGATGGTGTCGCGCGGGTCGCGCGTGACCAGGATGTGGCCGGCCTCGGGGTGCATCATGCCGTGCACGAGCTTACCGCCCGAGAGCACGCCGGCGCCCACGCCGGTACCGATGGTCAGGTAGACCACGTCCGTGAGGCCCTGGGCGCAACCAAAGGTGACCTCGCCCAGGCAGGCGACGTTGACGTCGGTGTCGTAGCCGCAGGGGATATTGAGCTCGTTTTGGATAGTGCCCAGCAGGTCGAAGTAGCGCCATGCCGTTTTGGGCGTCTCCAGGATCTTGCCGTATTGGGGCGAAGCGGGGTTGACTGCGGTGGGGCCAAAGGCGCCGATGCCCAGTGCGGCGATGCCCTTGTCGGCAAACCATGCATTGACGGCCTCAACGGTCTCCTGCGGGGTCGTGGTCGCGATCTGCTCACGCTCCAGGACCGTACCGTCTGCATAGCCCGTGGCGCAGACCATCTTGGTGCCGCCGGCCTCGAGCGCTCCGATAAGCTGCTGTTCTGCCATAGTATTCCTCTCTCTGGGACGAGTTGCTCCGTGACTAAAGTATAGGGCTCTAAACCATTTAAGAAAGCGCTATAAAAAGAAGCCTCGCAACGTGGCGGGCGGTGCGGGGCTTCTTTGGTTGCTTTAGTTGCCGGGCCGTCCTTACCCGCGCGGCTTGATTTTATCACGTAGCGACTTGAGGTTCTCCAGTGCCGCGTTAAGCGTCTCGTCCCGCTTGGCAAAGTGGAAACGAATCAGATGGTTGACGGGCTCGCGGAAGAAGCTCGAGCCGGGCACGGCGCCCACGCCCACCTTGGATGCGAGGTCCTCGCAGAATTCGAGGTCGCTGTCATAGCCAAACTCAGAGATGTCCATCATGACGTAGTAGGCGCCCTGCGGCACGTTATGCTCAAGACCGATGCTATCGAGCCCCTGGCAGAACAGGTCGCGTTTGGCGGTGTAGAGGTCGAGGACCTCATCGTAATAGCTGTCGTCGAAGTTGAGGGCGGTGACAACGGCTTCCTGCAGGGGAGCGGCGGCACCCACGGTGAGAAAGTCGTGGACCTTCTTGATACGCTCGGTGATCTCGGCAGGGGCGATGGTGTAGCCCAGGCGCCAGCCGGTGATGGAGTACGTCTTGGACAGCGAGCTGCAGCTGATGGTTCGCTCGAACATGCCGGGCAGCGTGGCCATATAGACGTGCTCGTGGGGCGCGTAGACGATGTGCTCGTATACCTCGTCGGTAATGCAGTAGGCGTCGTACTTTTTGCAGAGGTCGGCGATGAAGGTGAGCTCCTCGCGCGTAAAGACCTTGCCGCAAGGGTTGGAAGGGTTGCACAGGACGATGGCCTTGGGGTCGTTGTCGCGGAAGGCCGCCTCGAGCACCTCACGGTCAAAGTCGAATGTGGGCGGGTTGAGCGGCACGTAGATGGGCTCGGCACCCGAAAGGATCGTGTCGGCGCCGTAGTTCTCGTAGAACGGCGAGAAGATGACGACCTTGTCGCCGGGGTTCGTGACCGTCATCATGGCGGCCATCATGGCCTCGGTGGAGCCGCAGGTGACTACGATATTCTCGTTGGGGTTCACCGGCATGCCCATAAAGTGCTCCTGTTTGGCGGCGAGCGCCTCGCGCATGGCCTGGGAGCCCCAGGTGATGGAGTACTGGTGATAGAGCGGCTTGGGGTCGCTGGCGATGGCGCTGAGGCTGTTGAGCAGCTGCGCCGGGGGATCGAAGTCGGGGAAGCCCTGCGAGAGATTGACAGCGCCGTACATATTGGAGATGCGTGTCATGCGGCGGATGACCGAATCGGTAAACGTTGCCGTACGGTTGGAGAGTTCTTTCATGCCGGTCCTTTCGAGGATTTACAGTGGGGCAAGTTTACTCCTATGAAACCGGTGGGATTTGCTCGAAATGGTCTCGAAAAACTCTTTTCAAAATTCTTGAAAATTGGGGCTTGCATCGCGTAGCGTTCCTTGCAATAATAGTCGAGCGCGAAGCGCACAGGACACGGTGGGTGTAGCTCAGTTGGCTAGAGCGACGGGTTGTGGTCCCGTAGGTCGAGGGTTCGAGTCCCTTTACCCACCCCAGTTCTTGCTTCGTGTTGATATCGGGTCGTTAGCTCAGTTGGTAGAGCAGGGGACTCTTAATCCCAAGGTCCAGGGTTCGACCCCCTGACGGCCCACCAAAGCATGTTAAGACGGTCAGCGAAAGTTGGCCGTCTTTTTTGTTAACCTCGCATGGGGTCGAACCCGAAAGGGCGCGGAGCTGAGGAAATGCGTAAGCATTTACCAGCGCAGCGCGCAAGGCACAAAGCGCCGCAGCGGCCGCCTGCAAAGCAGGCTGACCCCCTGACGGCCCACCAAAGCAAGTTAAGACGGTCAACTTCGGTTGGCCGTCTTTTTTGTTGACCTTGCATGGGGTCGAACCCGAAAGGGCGCGGCCGCTTTCACAGATCGAGCCTACCCTGGGGATCGGTAAAACCGTCAGTACCCTCCTTGAGTTTCTTCTCGTCTGCCTTCACACGACGCTCGAGCTTTTTTGTATCCTCGGCAGGCGGTAGGTTCTCGGGGACAATTCCGCGGTCGATAAGGCTGCCACGCACGCTTGTGTTGTTCTCGACGTGCTCTTGCTTGATCTGGTCCAGACCGTACAGGTCGTGTTCCTCGGCGTTGAAGGCCGTCATCGAGTTCGTAAGGTCCTTTGCTTTGATGAGGACATCGGCTAACCTGTCCGCCAATGCCGCACTCTTGGGTACGCCGAGCTGCTGCTTCATTTCCGCCGTGCTTCTGCCGCCGAATAACGCTTCATCGCCCTTCGACTTGATGATCGCGAATCCTTTGGAGTCCACGCCGCGTTTGAACGCAATACCCGAGAGCTGTTTCTCTGAATCGGATAGCGAGTGGCGTGCCTGCAAGCGCTGAATCTCTGCGAAGCGCTGCTCTATGAGCTCTTGGCGGCGCGTCTGCACGGCAAAGTATGCCTGGGCGAGCGCGATCTCTGGCTTGTTTGAATCTCCGTTCTGTGCGATTAAATAGCATGCATAGCGCGTAAGTTTGTAGTCTTTAACCGCGCGAGCGGCGACACCGGCAGTTACCATTTTCGTGGTGTCACGAAAATGGGAATCAACTGGAGTTTTGTTTGTTTCGCACGAGACTTTTGCCCTCTTAACAACTTCGGCGAAGTTCTCCCATCGAGTGTACCCCATGGGTTCCATTAAATCGCGTGCGAGCCAATACTCAACGCCGTCTTCCACATTGGCGTAGCTATCAAGTTCGACACGCCACTTCTCGATATCTCTACTGTCCATATCTCCTCCTCGCTAGTCTATTGTCTATGCGGGCTTTGCCCACTCTGTATTCAGAATAAGGATACGCTGCCGTGCGGATACGAATGGGCCCTGCGCCACTTCGAGCTCGCGGGGCCCATAGATATCGATTAGTTGTGTTCTGCTTTAGATAGGTGTCCAGTATAATCCGCTCGATAGTGCGATCCGAGACTTTCGGTCCGCTTGCGCATGGCTTTGACCATTTCCTGTGCTAGTTGAATCTGCGATTGCAGGCGGGCGAGGGCTGCGATCTCGCTGTCATCGGTATGCGGCTTGCTCAGCGCCATGACCTTGTCTTGCAGGCTTTCAAGCTGTTGCAGGGCCTCGGATAGGCCTGTTTCGGTCCTGTTGATCATGCAAAAGGTGCTCATCGTGTGCCTAAGGCTGTGTGTCAGGCGTTCGGCATCTGTTGTGGCAATGCCGTACTGGGGGAGGGTGATATCCGCCTTCAGGGCCGCCTCAGGCTCTTTCTGCGCTGTGAGGGCTGCCGATGCGCCCGCGATACGTCCGAATACGATGCCGTTGGCGCTTGACAAGCCACCAATGCGGTCGGCGCCGTGCATGCCGCCTGTCGCCTCGCCGCAAGCGTAGAGGCCCTCAACGCCCGTGTGCGCGGTCTTATCGATCTTGATGCCGCCGTTAGCGGCGTGGGCATACATCGCAACGCGCATCTCGTCAGTCGGGGCGATGCCGTGCTCGTCTTGCAGCCAGGTGGCAAAGGTCTGCACAAACTCTGGGACATCCTCGCGGGGGAAGTCGTAGTGGAGTGCCAGGCCTTCGACACCTGCCTGATCGATGACGAGATCGATAGCGCGGGAGGCCAAGCGTGACGTGAAGGGACCATATCCAGAGCGCTGCTCGAGCAGGTCGTCCAGCTTGTCGTCGGCAATATCTGCCGGCTGGTCTACATGTACGTAGCGCCAGGTCTTCTCGTTAAAGACAAGGTTGCGCTTGGGCTCGATGAAGCCGGGCATCATCTGCATGAACTCTATATTAGTAAGCGATGCGCCGTGCGCCAGTGCGATGGCCTGTGATGAGCTGAGCACGTCGGCGGAAGTGAGGCTTCGCTCGAACAGGCCACCCGTGCCACCGGCTGCGATGATCGTGGCTTTGGTAGCAAAGGGCACGATTCGATCTTCGGTGAGGTTGTAGAGCACGGTTCCGGTGATTCTGCCGTTCGTGTCCTCAACAAGGTCGATAAGCTCATGGCGGGGGAGCAGGCGAATGCCGAGCGACTCGATCCGGGCTGTCAGAGCGTCCTCAAGGGGCTTGCGGGTGAGGCCGCGCCACATGCGCGTTTTGTGGTCAAAGCAGGGGATAAACTGCTTTTGCTGAGCGCTCTCAGCGTTTTGTGGACGCTGGAGCTCAACGCCCAGGTCTTGCTCGAGCCATTCAATTGCCTGGGGAATGCCGTGGACAAGCGTCTGGACAAGCTCGGGGTCGGCGACACCGCCGCCGACGGTCTGGATGGTGTCGATGAGGTCTTGTTCGTCGTCTTCGTTAACGGGTCCGATAAGCCCTAGGCCCCAGGTTCCAGGGAAGAAGCTCGATCCACTCATGGTCTTGCCGGCGCTTGCCACAGCGACGGTTGCGCCCGTGCGTGCCGCTTCGATGGCGGCACAAAGGCCCGCAATGCCAGATCCAATTACCAGTACATCAGTCGATTCCATCGGATTCCTTTCTCGTCCGGCGCATTGTCGCACGGGTGATCGGCAATGGGGCCGCAAAGACCCGGCAAATCGGTAAAGGGCAAATATGGCAGGTGGGCGTCAGGTGGACTCGGCCACTTCGGTCGGCCCATTTGATAAGTTGCGGTGGAATACGGACTGTTTGGCCTGTATGGATGCAATTCAGTCCGTATTTCACCACAACTGATACATCGGACCCTTTAATAAGAGTAACCAATTTGAGACGGGGCAAACAAAAAGAGCCGCTACCTCGAAAGGTAGCGGCTCCAAAGCTCAACTATATGAGCATCGCGCGGGCGCGATTAGGCCTTGAGGGCCTCCTCGACGGCGACAGCGCAGGCGACGGTGGCACCAACCATGGGGTTGTTGCCCATGCCGATGAGACCCATCATGTCGACGTGCGCAGGCACGGAGGAAGAACCGGCGAACTGGGCGTCGGAGTGCATACGGCCCATGGTGTCGGTCATGCCGTAAGAGGCAGGGCCGGCGCCCATGTTGTCCGGGTGCAGGGTACGGCCAGTGCCGCCACCAGAAGCGACGGAGAAGTACTTCTTGCCAGCCTCGATGCGCTCCTTCTTGTAGGTGCCAGCGACGGGGTGCTGGAAGCGCGTGGGGTTGGTGGAGTTACCGGTGATCGAGATGTCGACGTTCTCGTGCCACATGATGGCAACGCCCTCGCGGACGTCGTCGGAGCCGTAGCAGTTAACGGCAGCGCGGGGACCATCGGAGTAGGGGATGGTCTCGACGACCTTGAGCTCGCCCGTGTAGTAGTCGAACTGGGTCTTCACATAGGTGAAGCCGTTGATGCGGGCGATGATCTGAGCGGCGTCCTTGCCCAGACCGTTGAGGATAACGCGCAGCGGCTTCTTGCGAGCCTTGTTGGCGTTCAGAGCCAGGCCGATAGCACCCTCAGCGGCAGCGAAGGACTCGTGACCGGCCAGGAAGGCGAAGCACTCGGTGTCGTCGGAGAGCAGCATAGCGCCCAGGTTGCCGTGGCCCAGACCGACCTTGCGGTCCTCGGCGACGGAGCCGGGAACGGTGAAGGCCTGGATGCCCTCGCCGATGATGGCGGCAGCCTCAGAAGCGGACTTGGCGCCACGCTTGACAGCGAGAGCGCAACCGAGGGTGTAGGCCCACTCGGCGTTCTGGAAGGCGATGGACTGGGTGTTGTTGACGATCTCACGCGGGTTGAAGCCCTTGTCGGTGCAGATCTGCAGAGCTTCCTCGAGTGAGGCGATGCCGTTGTCGGCGAGGCACTTGTTGATCTTGTCAGCGCGGCGCTCGTAACCTTCGAACGTAACAGTCATAGTTATTTCCCTCCCTTTCTACTCGTGAACCGGGAACACGCTGGCGACGGAGTGAGTCTCCTCGTCGGTGCGCGGGTCGATGTACTTGGCAGCGTTCTCCCACTGACCATAGTGGCCCATAGCGCCAGCGATGGCCTCCTCGGGGGTCTTGCCGGCCTTGACGGCGTCGGTGAACTTGCCGAGGTTCAGGAACTCGAATGCGATGATCTCGTTCTTGTCGTTGAGAGCCATGCGGGTGACGTAGCCCTGAGCGAGCTCGAGGTAACGAGCGCCCTTGGCCTTGGTGCCGAACATGGTGCCGACCTGGGAGCGAAGGCCCTTGCCGAGGTCGTCGAGGGAGGCGCCCACGGGCAGGCCGCCCTCGGAGAACGCGGTCTGGCTGCGGCCGTAAACGATCTGCAGGAAGATCTCGCGCATAGCAACGTTGATGGCGTCGCAGACGAGGTCGGTGTTGAGGGCCTCGAGGATGGTCTTACCGGGAAGGATCTCGGAAGCCATGGCGGCAGAGTGGGTCATGCCCGAGCAGCCGATGGTCTCAACGAGGGCCTCCTCGATGATGCCGTCCTTGACGTTCAGCGTGAGCTTGCAGGCGCCCTGCTGAGGTGCGCACCAACCCACACCGTGCGTAAGACCGGAGATGTCGGAAATCTCCTTAGCCTGGACCCACTTGCCCTCCTCGGGGATGGGTGCGGGGCCGTGGTATGCACCCTTGGCAACGGGGCACATGTTCTCCACTTCCTGTGAGTACTGCATGCCTCTCCTCTCTATCGTGTTGGCGTCCCGTCTGGGGGCCGTGGCTGGCGATTGCCGGGCGACCCTTCGAAAGGGACATGACATGCAGCCCCTATAATACCGCGAAATGCACGGAATATTCGGCGAACGGCTCAGTTTTCGTAGCGAGAAGTCCGGAAGTTTTAATTGAAACGGTTTAACGCTATGTTCTGTGGTCGCGAACTTCCGTAGAGGGGGTCCGTCTTTGGCAAGCTTTTGGTCAGCTCTTGTAAGCGTTGCAGGGGTTGACCTGTTGCAACGGTGCCGTTCGCCGCCTGATTACTGCCTTTGGCCGCGCGAGTGTATTGTTTTGCGTGAATGTTTTGATGGCACGCTTCAATCGTGCTGTATTGGATGGCAAGCAGATCCCGGTGAAGGGAGCGCCATGCAGCGCGTTTGGAGAACGGTTACCGGCTTTTACCATGTCTGTGCCCGCGGTACGGGCAAGCGGCTCATCTTTGAGGGTGATGACGACCGGTGGGAGTTTTTGGAGCTGATGCGCGAGTGCTGTCGCGAGGAGGGCGTGACGGTTATCGCCTGGTGCCTTATGGGCAATCACGTGCATTTGGTGCTTGCAGATTACGAGGACAGGATGAGCGCGGCAATGCACCGGCTGCTTTTGACGTACGCGCGGCGGTTCAATAAGCGCACGGGGCACACAGGCCATCTGTTCCAAAACCGTTTTGACCGGCGCTCGCTCGATACCGACTGGCAGGTGATGGAGGCTATTCGCTCCGTACACGCCGATCCGCAGGAGGTGGGCATCAGTCTCATTGAGCGTTATCCCTGGAGCAGCTTTCCGGAGCATTTGTGCGCTTACGACGGTGACGCGGCCGATGTCGCGAGGGGATTTTCTGATCCTTCTTGCGTGCTTGAACTTTTTGGTTCTGCCGAGGGCTTTATTGCCTATTCGCTTTCGACGCCCGACGGCAGCGAGTCGGCGCTGTGCGATATGAAAGAGACAGAGTGGGAACGCCACGCCTTTGCCGACAAGATGGCGAAGAGCCTCGGGGTTCCGCTCAACGAACTCAAGACCGTTGCGCCCTCGCGGCGAGACAGAATCATTTTCGCTCTGCACGATGGCGGCTACACGGTGCGCGAGGTCGAACGGTATACGGGAATCAGCAAGAGTACCGTATCTCGTATCGTGCGCGCTTATGCGCGGGTGAAGGCACAGGCTGAGCTCTCGGAATAGAAAATGGCCGAACCACTCTTGTCAAGCGATTCGGCCAACAAAAATCTTAAGATTTGGGACAAGTTCTACTGATTATTTTGTCCCGTGAGCATGCCGTCGAGGGTGCGCCAGGCGAGCTCGGCGCACTTGACGCGGGCGGGCATGTGCGAGATGTCCTGGAGCTGGGCGGCCTCGTCCAGGTCTTCCAGGTCTTCCTCGGAGAGCTGCTCGCCACGGATCATGGCGAGGAAAAGCCCTGCCAGACGACGTGCTTCCTCGACCGTCTCGCCGGTGATGAGGTCGGCCATGATATCGGCGCTGGCCTGGCTGATGGCGCAGCCGTGACCGGTAAAGGAGGCCTCCTCGATCACGTTGTTCTCGACACGCAGCTGCAGAGTGAGCTCATCGCCGCAGCTGGGGTTGATGCCGTCGTGCTCGTGCGTGGGGGCATCCATCTCGTACTTGTAGTCGGGGTGCGAGTTGTGCTCCATAAACGTGGTAGAGGTGTACAGATTACCCATTGAACGTGCTCCAAACGTGATGCAGGCCGGCGATGAACTTGTCGATATCGGCCTTGTCGTTGTAGAAGGCTACACTGGCTCGGCAGCAGGCAAGGTTCTCGACGCCCAGCCAGGTGAGCAACGGCTGCGCGCAGTGGTGACCGGCGCGGATGCAAACGCCGTCCATGTCCATGATGCTCGCGACATCGTGCGGGTGGATGCCCTTGACGTTGAAGCTGACGACGCCGTGGTGGTTGTCCCAATAGATGGAGCCGATGATCTGGACAAAGTCGAGCTGCATGAGCTCGCCCATCAAGTAGTGGACGAGTGCCTGCTCGCGTGCCTGGATGTTTTCGTAGCCTACCGTGTTGACCAGGTAGTCAAGCGCCGCGCCCGTGGCGAAGATGCCGGCGGCGTCCTGCGTGCCGGCCTCGAACTTCTCGGGGACGGGCGCCCAGACGGCGTCCTGCTCGGTGACCGAGTCGATCATCTCGCCGCCGGTGAGCATGGGCGGCATGGCGTTGAGCAGGTCCATCTTGCCCCACAGCACGCCGATGCCCATGGGGCCCATGGCCTTGTGCGCGCTAAAGGCAAAGAAGTCGGCGCCCAGATCGGCCACATCGACCGGCATGTGCGGCAGCGACTGCGCGCCGTCGACGACCAGATAGCCGCCGTACTTGTGCACGAGCTTGCCGAGATTCTTGACCGGGTTCTCGACGCCCAGCACGTTAGAGACTTGACCCACGGCCAAGATCTTGGTCTTGGGACCCACCTTGGACAGAACCTCCTCGGTCGTGAGCTGACCGGTCTTGGTGGGGTAGAGGTAGACGAGCTTGGCGCCGGTCTCGCGGCAGACCTGCTGCCACGGGATCAGGTTAGAGTGGTGCTCCATGATGGTGATGACGACCTCGTCGCCCGGCTCGAGGACCGTGGGCGCAAAGCTCTTGGCGACCAGGTTGAGCGACTCGCTCGTGTTGCGGGTGAAGACGACCTCGTTGGCCTGGGGGGCGCCGATGACGTCGGCGATCTGCTGGCGCACCTTCGCGATGGCCTCGGTGGCCTCGACGGACAGCGAGTACAGGCCACGCAGGGGGTTGGCGTTCATGCGCTGGTAGAAGTCGCGCTCGGCGTCGAGCACGCAGGCGGGACGCTGCGCGGTGGCGGCGCTATCGAGGAAGGCGATCTCGGGGTGCTGCTTGAACAGCGGGAACTGCGCCTTGTAGGGGTTGGTCTCGATGTCGACGGTAGGCCAGCCGCGCGAGGCCTCGTCGCTGGCGTCGAGCTCCATAGGCTCCGGTGCGGTACAGGTGTCGCATTTAACGTGCTCGGTGTCGATCATGCGAGCTCCTCCTCAAAGTTGTCGATCAGGTTATTGCCCAAGCGGACGACGGCAGCGCGGGTGCGCTCGTCAGTGGCGGAAAGCGCGGCGTCCTCCAGCTTGGCGCGGATGAACAGGTCCTCGGCGGCGTTTTGGTCAAGGCCGCGGCAGGCGAGATAGAACAGCTGTTCGTCACGGACGTGACCGATGGTGGCGCCGTGGTTGCCGGCGACGTCGTCCTCGTCGCAGAGGATGACGGGAACGGTCTTGTTGTCGACGCCCTTGTTGGCGAGCAGTACGGTCTCGCGCTCGGTGCCGACGGCACCCTTGCAGCCGTGCACGAGGTCGATGGTGCCGCGGTAGACCTTCTTGGACGTGCCAGTCAGCACACCGTTGGCGTCGATCTCGCAC
>CAJMOM010000039.1:0-12195 GCA_905215005.1 uncultured bacterium
CCCCACCTTGGCCGGCGCCGAGAACCTCACACGCGAGCCCTCGTTGCCGTCACCGTCGAGCACATCGACGATCTCGTATTTCACCACGGCATCGGCACCTTCGGGTACCGGCGCGCCCGTCATGATGCGGACCGTCTCGCCCGCGCCGATTACGCCCTCAAACACATGTCCCGCAGCCTCGTGTCCGATAACGTCGAGCGTCACCGGCGCCTCGCCAGACGCCTGCGCCAAGTCCGCCGAGCGCACGGCATATCCGTCCATAGCGCTGTTGGCAAACGGCGAGATGTCGATATCGGCCACCGCGTCCTCGGCCAAGGGAAGACCGGTGGCCTGCCACACGGGAATCTCGACGAGATCGGTCGGAGCAACGTGCGACAGAGCAATCGACTGCGCGTCCTCCAGCGGAATGAGTTTCTCTGCCATATGCACCTCTTAATGCCACGGCGCACAACAGGGGCGCCGATTCTTTATGCTTGTCTCAGTATAATCCCCAGACGCACGATCGCGACTTGGCCTGTATCCACAAATACACCTGTCGGCCGCAAGCCACGAAACAGAATCGAAACCAACCCACCGGCTCGTCGCGTTTACCGCGTTTTATAATGCTTGCGTTGCAACCTAAAAGAGGAACGTATGGCTCATAACGACAAACCCGAAAGCGCAAACGAAGCGCAGGATCATTCCCAGCCGCTCGACGAAGGCGGTTTTTTCTCCCTGAACGACGTCATCACGGCAGGCAGGCATCAGCTCACCCGCTCCGAGCATCTCTTGGCTGCCGACACGCGCCGCAACGCCCGCAACCTACTCGCGAGCGCCAAGTTGCTCGCACTCGTCGTCATCGTCTCGCTCGCCATGGGTGTTGCCGCCTGGGCGTTTTTGGCCTCGCTGAATATCGCCACCGATTATCGCGAGCACCATTCGTGGGTGTACGCCCTGCTCCCCATCGTGGGCGTTGCCACCGCATGGGTGTACAAAAACCACGGTCTTGCCGCCAAACGCGGTAACAACCTGGTCATCGACTCCGCTCTGGGCACACGCCTCATCCATATGCGCATGGCCGTCCTCACCTTCGTCTGCTCCACGCTCACGCACCTCACGGGCGGATCGGCCGGTCGCGAGGGAGCTGCGGTGCAGATTGGCGGCACCATCGCCAGCAACATCTCGAGCCTCGCCCACCTCAAAAAGCATGACCACCACGACCTCATGCTCGCCGGAATCTCGTCGGCCTTTGGCGCCGTATTCGGCTCGCCCCTTGCCGGAGCTTTCTTTGGCATGGAGATGTGCTTTATCGGCAAGATCGACTACACCGCGGGCATCTATTGCCTGGTCGCGTCGTTTACCGGCTACTTTACATCACTCGCACTGGGTACCGAGTACGAGGCGAATGTTATCGCCAGCGTTCCCAACATGACACCACGGACGGTTGTCATCGTTGTTATCAGCGCCATTATCTTCGGTCTGACGGCACGCCTCTTTGCCTGGTCAGTTCGAACCGTCAAGAGCCTGTACGGTCGCTTTATCACCAATTACCTCGTTCGCGCACTCATAGGCGCACTCGTGGTTTTGGCCGCCTATGCCCTTCTCGACGCCTGGGACTACGCCGGCCTTTCCACGTGGCTTTCCGGCGCCGGATTTGCCGGCAACACCACCCTGGCAGACGCAGCCATCAAGTTGGTCGTCACAGCGCTTACCCTGGGTGCGGGCTTCCAAGGCGGCGAGGTCACGCCCCTGTTTGGCATCGGTGCGGCGCTCGGCGGCTGGATCGGTTGCCTCGTCGGAATCGACCCCAGTTTTCTGGCGGCTCTCGGCATGCTCGGCGTGTTCTGCGCCGGCCTCAACGTGCCCATAACCACCTGCATGATGGCCATCGACCTGTTCCACGGCACGGCAGCCGGGTTCTTTGTCATCGTGGCCTTTATCAGCTACCTAACTGCCGGACACCGCGGCGTGTACCCCGCCCAGCGCATCATCTCGCCCAAGCGCCGTTCGCTTATTGTGGATGAGGGCGGTACGGTAGCGGATGCTATCGAGCGCCACAACGACCTGATAGAGTAGACGTAAGTATTCGACGTGCAGCCACAATCGGGGGCAATTCGACCTGAGCGCGACCGCACCGTCACGTCATACGCCGGGAGTCGCCCCATGCACGCAACTGATTTTGGCCGCACGCTCATCATCGCCAACCCAGCCGCCCAGTCGGGTGCGGCGCACGAAGTTGCCGAGCGCCTGCAACGCTTTTTGGACATGACTGCACGCGCATCCCAGTTTGACCTGGTGCTAACCGAGCGCATGGGACACGCCAAGGAGCTGGCCGCACAGGCCCAGGGCTATCGCACCGTTATCGCCCTTGGCGGCGACGGCGTGATCCACGAGGTCGTCAATGGGCTTATGACGCAAAAGGAGGACGCCCGCCCTGCTCTTGCCGTCCTGCCCGTTGGCTCCGGCAACGATTTTGCCCAAACGCTCGGCATCGACGATTTCTCCGGCAAGGATTTTGGCGCACTGCTCACCTGTGAGCTGCAGCGTCAGGACATCGGGCGCATTCGCTCATGGAACCCCGCAAGCGGCAGCGGCGAGGCTACCGTTGAGTACTACGACCAGACGCTTTCGGTCGGCATCGATGCCGCCATCGGCCTTGGCACCACCGAGCTACGCAAAAAGACCGGCTTGACGGGCGCTCCGCTCTACACTCTCTCGGGACTTGAGCAGTTTGGCCTTCGCTATCGCAACTACCCCATGACCATCAGCTTTGATGGCGCGCCCGCCGAGCGCGTGCGGGCGATCATCATGGCAATTCAGCTGGGTCCTACCTATGGCTCGGGCTATCGCATCTGCCCCGATGCCGACCCCTGCGACGGCGTACTCGACGTCTGCTACGCCTGCGGCCCCGTTCCGCGTGCGGTTGCCCTGCCCATGTTTCTTTCGGCCAAGGACGGCCACCATACCAAGTTGCCGCCGGTTCGCATGCGCCGTTGCCGCCATGTCGATCTCACCTTTGAGGAGCCCGACTACCCCATCCAGGCCGACGGCGAGCCCGTTGTCGCCTCGCGCATCGAAGTCGATATCCTACCCGGTGCCCTCCAAGTCTGGCACCCAACCCGCTAGCCCCACCTAAGTTGCGGTGAAATAGGGACTGTTTATGCAGCTAAAGCCGCAAAACAGTCCCTATTTCACCGCAACTTATGAGGAGGCTATTCGTCACTGCCCGGCTTGCGACGGTTAGCCTTTTTAATGGCATTAAAGTGCTTGTCATTGAGCCTGCGCTGGCGAGAGCGCTGAGGCACCTTGGTCTTTACGCGCCGGCGCGGTGGACGCCCGCGACGCCCAAGCTCAGCGCGCAGCTTACGCAGGCAGCTACTACGGTTTTGGAACTGACTGCGGCTCTCGCGCGCCGTCACGGTAATCCCCGAAGGGATATGCTTCATGCGCACCGCCGAGTCCGTCGTGTTCACGCCCTGTCCGCCCGGACCCGTCGCACGAAACACCTGCACCTCGCAATCGCGCGCCAGCTCCTCGACCGACATCTCGGCATAGCGCGCATACTCGCGCCATCCCATCGTGTTCTCATCCATATCAACACCTCCCCTCATAAAAAATGTGACAAAGGGACAGTCCCTTTGTCACATCGCATACCAATCGCTTGTGCTGCGCGCTTAGGCGAAGGTGATCTCGCCGGTCTCGCAGTCCATATCGGCGATACGGGCCAGGCTCTCAACGCGGAAGCCGCGCTCGCGGAGCTTATCGCCGCCGCCCTGGAAGCCCTTCTCCACTGCAATGCCAATACCGGACACCTCGGCACCTGCAGCCTCGCAGATCTTGATAAGGCCCTCGAGCGCGCAGCCGTTGGCCAGGAAGTCGTCGATAATCAGGACCTTGTCGCCCTCGGACAGGAAGCGCTTGCCAACGATGACCGGGTACTCCTTCTGCTTGGTAAAGGAGTAGATAGTCGTGGCATACTGCTCGCCGTCGAGGTTGATGGACTGTGCCTTCTTGGCAAAGACCACCGGCACGCCGCCAAAATGCTGGGCTGCGATGCAAGCCATGCCAATGCCCGAAGCCTCGATCGTCAGGATCTTGTTGATCTCGACACCCTCGAACAGACGGGCCCACTCGGCGCCCATGTGGTCGAACAGCTCAACGTCGCACTGGTGGTTGAGGAAGGCATCAACCTTAAGGACGTTACCGGCCTTTACGATGCCGTCATGGCGAATACGATCCTCAAGCTCCTGCATGGCGCAACCCCTTCTCGCGGCAACGATACCGCGCGATTAATAAACGTTGTTCGATAGTCTACCACGGACCGACCCCCGCCCGCCCCACAAGCCGCATCGCACCACAAACCAGTCTTTTTGGGACGGCGCGAATCGTGGCAGACAGCCTCCCAACACGCTAATGGCGGGCGCGCATCCTCACCAAACGCACCATGGCGAGCGCAAAGCCCACAGCGGCCACAGCCATCAACACATAGAACACCGAACGGAAACCAAACAAGAATACATCCGGACGGCCTGCAACAAAACTGGTCACGGCCTTGCCCATCGCCACGCTCATCTGCCCATACAGGATATTCGACGCCACCGTAATGCCGAGCGCCATGCCGGCGTAGCGCGCCAAACTGCCCAAGCTGCCCGCAAAGCCGAGCGCTTCGCGCGGAGCCGAACCCATATACAGCGAGTTGTTGGGGCTCTGGAAAATCGACGTGCCGCACGACATAAACGCGACGCAGCACACGATCACAGGGATAGAAGAGTGCTCGTCGAGCGTGCTTACCGCAAAGAGACCGCACACGTACACGCCCAGGCCGACCGCCGTGGGACCCTCGCAGCCAACACGGTCCGAAACCGTACCCGAAAGCGGGCCGATAAAGGCATTCACCATCGGTAGCGCCAAAAAGAGCAATCCGGAGATGTCGGAACCAAAGCCGTGGGCGTCCTGAAAATAGAACGGCAGAATAAACTCGGATGCGCCAATGCCAACGAACACGATGAGCATGCAGGCAAGGTTGATGGTGAAGGCCGAATTTGCAAAGCAGCGACGAGCGGCCTCGATCATGGACATGGGGCGCTCGCCGGCCTCTGGCTTAACATGCGGCAGCGTGTAGAGCCCCACGATAAACGAGATGACGCCAATGGGCAGGTTGATGAGGAAGATGCTCTCCCAGGGAAAACTTGCCACCAGCATGCCGCCGAGCACGGGGCCACACATCATGCCGAGGGCCACAAAGGTCGCGAGAATACCCATGGCACGGCCTCGTTCGCGCGCCGGAAACGACTCGGTGATGATACCCATGTTGTTAGCCATGGCCGCCGCGCAACCGACGCCCTGAACAATGCGTGCCAGGATAAGAACCTCGAGCGAGGCCGAAAGGCCGCACAACAGCGAACCGACCGAAAAGACGATGACGCCCAGCTGGAACACATTCACCTTGCCGCGCACGTCGCCCAGACGGCCAAACGGCAACATAGCCACGCAAGTCGCAAGCAGATACACCGAGCTTACCAGCTGAATGCGATCGAGGCCCACGCCCAGTTCCTTTTGCATCACGGGCAGCGCCACGGTCACGACGGTCGAATCCAGACACACCATAAACGTCATGATGAGCACGGTAAACAGAATCGCCCACTTGTTCTTGCCATGGGTGTCGCCCTCTAGGGCAATGTGCTCGCGGCGCAGCTGCTCTGCGGTTTTCTCCATATCCATCCTTTCGAGTGGCCCAACGCAAAAACGGGGCCCCAATCGCCTGCGAACAGTCGCGATTGGGGTCCCGCCTACGGAATCGGAACGAAAGGTCGCCGAAGCTTTCTGCCAGCATCGGCGCCTTGTGCGAACGCTAGCCTAGCACTGCTCGAGCGCCTGCTCAAGGTCGGCAATCAGATCGGCAGTGTCCTCGAGGCCACACGACAGGCGCACCATGTCGGCGGAGATACCGCAGGCGATGAGCTCCTCGTCGTTCATCTGGCGATGCGTAGCGTTAGCAGGATGCAGGCAGCAAGTGCGGGCGTCGGCCACATGCGTGGCGATCTGGGCGAGCTTGAGGCTCTTCATAAAGGTCTCGGCTGCCGCGCGACCACCGTTAAAGCCAAAGCTCACAACGCCGCAGGTGCCGCTGGGCATGTACTTCTGAGCCAAGTCATAGTACTTATCGCCCTCCAGGCCTGGATAGCTCACGAAGCGCACCTTGGGATGGCTCTGCAGGAACTTGGCAACGGCCAGGCCGTTCTCGCAATGACGCGGCATGCGCACATGCAGGCTCTCGAGCGAGCTGTTCAGGAAGAAGGCCGCCTGCGGATTCTGCATAGGACCAAGATCGCGCATGAGCTGAGCGGTTGCCTTGGTAATGAAGGCACCCTCGCGACCAAACTTCTCGGCATAGGTCACGCCGTGGTAGCTCTCGTCGGGCGTGGTGAGACCCGGGAACTTGTCCGCATGAGCCATCCAGTCAAACTGACCGTGGTCGACGATCACGCCGCCCAGGTAGGCAGCATGTCCATCCATGTACTTGGTGGTGGAGTGCGTAACGATATCGGCGCCCCACTCAAAGGGACGGCACATCACGGGCGTCGGGAAGGTGTTGTCGACCATCAGCGGCACGCCGTGGTCATGTGCGGCCTTGGCAAAGCGCTCAATATCGAGCACAGCAAGGGCGGGGTTGGCGATCGTCTCGCCAAAGACGAGCTTGGTATTGGGCTCAAAGGCTGCCTCGAGCTCCTCATCGGTGCAGTCGGGGGCGACGAACGTGCAGGTCACGCCCATGCGGCCCATGGTATGGGCGAGCAGGTTATACGTACCGCCGTAAATGGCAGAGCTCGCAACCACATGATCGCCGGCACCGGCCACGTTAAAGATCGCGAGGAAGTTCGCAGCCATGCCCGAGCTCGTGAGCATCGCGGCGGTGCCTCCCTCCATCTCGCAGATCTTGGCGGCAACCAGATCGCACGTGGGGTTCTGCAGGCGGCTGTAGAAGTAGCCCGACTCCTCTAGGTCAAACAGCTTGCCCATGTGCTCGGACGTGTCGTACTTCCACGTGGTGGACTGGTAGATGGGCACCTGGCGCGGCTCGGCATCTCCCGGGTGATAGCCGCCCTGAACACATGTAGTACCGATGGTCTGCTCGCTCATATCTAGCTCCCTTACTTGGGTTTTGTTTTTATTCGGTTCACGATACCGCTACCCCGCACCCCTCTCAACCCATCCCCGAGGTAGGTTATGGGACAAATTGATCAGGGGTATTTATCTCAAGCCTTGGGCATTTGCTCGATAGATAAAAACGAGGCATACATGAAGCTCTCGATGATTACATGCCCCGTCACGGGTACCATAGGCGGGTACACCGTGACCAAGGAGACAACGATGAAGCAAATCGATACGGCCCAGCTCGACATCACCGCCTGTCAGGTTCAAGCTGCCGAATATCACGCCCGTGGCTTTAACTGCGCCCAGGCCGTCGCCTGCACGCTCGCGCCCGCCATCGGGCTCGACCCCCAGGTCGCCTTTACCCTCACCGAGGGCTTTGGCGCCGGCATGGGCGGCATGACCGAGACTTGCGGCGCCATCTCGGGCGCCGTGGCCATCATGGGGTTTGTGATGAGCGACGGCATGGAAAACCCCAAGACCAAGGGCCAGACCTACAAGCTGTCGCGCGAAATCGCCAAGCGTTTTGGCGAGAAGAACACGACGACCGTCTGCGGCACGCTCAAGGGCATCGGATCGGATAAGGGTCCGCTCCGCAGCTGCCCCGGCTGCATCGACGATGCCGTCGAAATCGCCTGTGATGTGCTAAAGCAGCTCGCCGAGTAAACGGCAGCAACAGAAAAACGACGGCCGTCGCGCTTGGAATCCATCCAAAAGCACGCCGGCCGTCGTCGTTAGAACTCGGCAAACTCGGGAGCACCGACCTCAATCTCCTCGCGCCCCGCCATAAGCTCGCGCATCTTAGCGCAAAATGGCTCCTGCTCCCCCGCCTTAAACACCAAATGAAGTGTCACGGCATCCGCGTAATCGGTATCCGAAACCTTGGCACCCGAATCCTGCGCCAAACGAAGTACCTGCTCGTACTGCGGATAGGCCACATGCACGTCAACCGGCACGACGCTTGTCATCTCAACGATCTGCCCGGCCTCCTGAGCCGCGGCCACCGCTGCCTGCGTCGCCGCGGTATAGGCGCGTACCAAGCCACCAGGCCCCAACAGCGTGCCACCAAAATAGCGCGTCACTACGCAGCAAACATTTTTGAGCTCCGCGCCGCGCAACACCTCGAGCGTCGGCATACCGCTTGTGCGGCTCGGCTCACCATCATCGCTCTGGCGTTCGCGTCCATCGACCAAAATCCACGCGGGAACATTGTGCCGAGCGTTGTAATGACGCTTGCGAACCATCTCGATAAAGGCATTCGCCTCATCCTCGGACTCAATATGGACCAGCTGGGCAATAAACCGGCTCTTGCGGTCCACAAACTCGCCCGAAGCCTCAATATTCGATTGCAGAGTAAAATAGCTGTCCAACAAAGCCCCTCAACAACAAGCAAAGCAACAAACAGCCTCAATAATACGGCAAAGCACGAACCAATAATCCCGGCAACTAGAACGGCAACGCCGATGACCAGGCAAAAACAGCGAGACGGCGTCAGCCGAGTCGATTTGGCCCGAAAGAGGAGGGAGCACGCCTTATGGCGGCGACCGACGAATGAGCGCCAAATCGGCCAGCTGACGCCGTCGAAGGCGAGAACCCGTCAGCGCGAGCAAGGTGCCTTGAAAGACGAGGGCATTGACCTTATGGTCATGCCCGAAGGCTTGAAAGGCAGATTGCCGCGCTGACGGGTTCGCAGCGTCAACATAGTTGCTAAGTGGGCCTATAAGCCGGGTTCTGTCGTGAACGGTCATTTATCTTGTCTGCACGTTACCGTGCAGCTCCACGCACGCTACCCGAACGCGGACCGGGCCGGCCCATAGCGTTCCTATTCGCGCTTGCTCCGGATGGGGCTTGCCAAGCCGCCGTGTTGCCACGACGCTGGTGGTCTCTTACACCACCGTTTCAGCTTTTCCCTTTACGCCTTGCGGCGCAGGTGGGAGTCTTCTTTTCTGCGGCGCTTTCCGTCGGATCACTCCGCCCGGCCGTTAGCCGGCATCCCGCCCTCTGGAGCCCGGACTTTCCTCACGCGTGCTGCAAGCAGCACATCGCGCGACCGTCTGGCCCACTCAGCAGTGCAAGAGTGTAACACACCGTTGCCGCAGGCAATGGCACAACGCAAACGCTCGACACGATAAACCAAGAACCGCCATGCGTTACAATGGTCCTGTCGATGGGCAACGTCGTCAGTCGAGACGCGACCGCGCTCCGCACCCCTCCGTCTACTCGGTGTGTTCCCGCCTCCTCCCCGAGGCGGGATGTCGGTATTTTTCATGCACCGACAACCCAATAGCAAACAGACAACCCGGGCAGCATTGCGCACGGATAGCATCGCGCGCCTCAGCAGCAAATGCAAAAAGGGACCCGTCCATTGCGGACGGATCCCTTAAAACAAGTGATCGTCAAACCAATTTACTCGGCGTCGGTCTCCTCGTCCTTCTTCTCGGAAGGAAGCGGGGTAACCTCGATCTCGACGCCCAGAGTCTCAGCAGCAGACTTCATGGACAGGGAGATGCGACGACGGTCGAGGTCGATCTCCATGACCTTGACCTGAACCTTGTCGCCCACGTGGGTGACCTGAGAAGGCTGGTCGACGTGCTTGTTGGCCATCTCGGAGATGTGCACCAGGCCCTCGATGCACTCGCCCAGGTCGACGAAAGCGCCGAACGGGACAAGCTTGGTCACAGTGCCCTCGACGATAGCGCCGACGGGGTACTTCTTGACCAGTGCGCGCCACGGATCCTCGGTGGTCTGCTTGAGACCCAGGGAGATGCGCTCGCGGTTGAGATCGACGTCGAGAACCTCGACCTCGACCTCCTGGCCGACCTTGACAACCTCGGAAGGATGGTTGACGTGGTTCCAGGAGAGCTCGGAGATGTGGATGAGGCCGTCAATGCCGCCGAGGTCGACGAAGGCGCCGAAGTCGACGATGGAGGAAACGGTGCCCTGGAGACGCATGCCAGACTTGAGCTTGGACAGGATCTCGGAGCGCTCGGCCTTACGGGACTCCTCGAGCACGACGCGACGGGAGAGGACGACGTTGTTGCGGTTGCGGTCCATCTCGATAACACGGGCCTCGATGCGGGTGCCCATGTAGGAGGTGAGGTCCTTGACGCGACGGAGGTCGACGAGGGAAGCAGGCAGGAAGCCACGCAGGCCGATGTCGAGGATCAGGCCGCCCTTGACAACCTCGATAACCTCGCCTTCGACGTTCTCGCCGGAGTTGAACTTCTCCTCGATGCGGTTCCAAGCACGCTCGTACTCGGCACGCTTCTTGGACAGGACCAGACGACCGTCCTTGTCCTCCTTCTGGAGAACCAGAGCCTCGATGGGATCACCGAGTGCAACGATGTCTGCAGGGTTAGCGTCCTTGCGGATGGACAGCTCGCGGACCGGGATAACGCCCTCGGACTTGAATCCGATGTCAACGAGCACCTCGTCATGCTCGATCTTAACGACAGTGCCGTTAACGAGATCGCCCTCATCAAAGTCGGTAATCGTACCGTCGATGAGGTTGTTCATCTCCTCCTCATTGACATCGTCAAGAGAGAAAATGGACGAGTTCTGAATCTCACTCAAAGGTGGACCCCTTTCGAACTACGGGGCCCCGATTGCTAGGACCTACAGAAGGGTGCGACAAGCACACAACGTTTAGGAACACTCGGGAGCCGACAGATACTAATGTGACGCTTATGCAATCACGTTCGTATAGGTTACGGGGAAATGAGTTCGATTTCAAGCGTGAACTGCGATTTTTTACTCGTGTGGAGACTTTTTCGTAATCTTATGAACACACGTCTCCGCAACTTGACGATAACCAGCCAGGCAATTGGCTTTGGGGTAAAGTATCCGGAGCCAACGATTCTAGATCGATTTTTCGAGAAAGGTGCCCGCGTGCTCAAAGCAGTCGTTTTCGATATGGACGAGACGCTTCTTAGCATCAACCTCAACGCGTTCATCCTTCGCTATTTTAAGGATGTCTCATCGATGCTCGCGGATATCGGGCACCGCAGCCGCGGTGGCACGATGGCGCGCCTCGGCACCATCCTGGTCGACCTCAACGCCAATCGCCGCAGCGGCACGGACAACCGCACCAATCTTGAGTTTTACCAAGAAGAGGTCGAGCGCCGATGCGGGATCTGCCTCTCCGATCCCCTCATCTACGAGGCGTTTACCTACTATGACCGCGAAGTTCTTCCGTACAAGAACGACGATGTCATTAACGCCCACGCCATGCCGGGCGCACACGCCGCGCTCCAGGCCGTACAGGACGCAGGGCTGCGCTGCGCGCTCTTTACCAACCCCAGCTTTCCCCAGGGCGCCATCGAGTGCCGCATGGGTTGGGGCGACCTGGCCGACGCTCCCTTTGAGCTCGTCACGCACATGGGAAACACCACCCGCTGCAAGCCCGATGCCACCTACTATCTAGAGCAGCTTCAGGTGATGGGGCTCGAGCCGCACGAGGTCCTTATGGTTGGCAACGATCCCAAACGCGACTTCCCGTCCCCCGATTGCGGCATCCAAACCGCCTTTGTGGGCCAGGGCAAGCCCAGCCGAGCCACCTGGCGCGGAACCATGGAAGACTTCGCCCGCGACTTTAACGCCGTAATCGAGGCCTTCTACGAGCACCAAATAGCCGACGAACTATCGTAGGCGCCAGAACATCTAGCGCAGTTGCGGTGAGATAGTTCCTGTTTGCCCCTCACCCGGGTAATTTTAGGAACTATCTCACCGCAACTTAATATCTAACAGACCTGGGTTTTACCGATCATGATGTTGAGGATCTCGATGTCGGTGTCCTTCATACCCACACGGCCCACGTAGCCCATGCTGGCGATTGTCTGCTCAACGGTATCCTGGATCAGGCCCTCGCCGGCGCGGAAGCCGCGACCCTGCATGGCCATATCATGGCCCAAAATCGCCGCATCGACGGCAGCCGAGATCTTGGCGGCGCAGCTCGCTTTGGCGCCGTCGCACACGATGCCGCCCACGTTACCGAGCGTATTCGAGACCGTCGCGCCAATCTGCTCGCGCGTGCCACCGCACAGCCAGGTAATCGCGGCGCCGGCG
>CAJMOM010000040.1:0-12143 GCA_905215005.1 uncultured bacterium
TTCGCCGCCTCGACGCCATGGCGCCCACGGACGCCGCATGCGCCGCGCGCGGCATCGACCCCAATACCGCCGTCGAGGCTGCGTTATCCCTAACCGGCCTCATAGCATCCGGCACCCCCACGCAGGCGGATCAGGCCGTCTTCTACAGCATGATCTGCCGCTACGATATCGTGCGCGAGCTCGTGCTCGTCGAGATAGGGGAGCGCCTACAAAACTTCGATTATGCCTTTACGGCGGTTGACCTCAACGCCTTTATGACACGCTTTACCACGGAGTATCCGGACGCGGCCCGCTGGACTGAGGCCACGGTCAAGCGCATTAAGGGCTCGCTCCGCCAGACGCTCCGCCATGCCGGCCTTATCGGCGAGGGCCAGAGCCCGGAGTCCGAGCGCCTGTCACCACTCTTCCTCGATTCCGATGTCGAGCGAGCCTTGGTTCAGCTGGGCGAGCAGTCGCTTATCGCGGCCCTTACCGGCAGGGCGGTGATGTAGCGTGGCTCCCGTCAAAAGCGCCGTCGACCCTGTTATCACCCCGGCGACCGATCTCACCACCAATATCGGCATCCATTCCCGCAAGAGCGTCGTGGCGGCGCATGCCCGCTCCGAGCGCGCCTGTCAGGAATTTGAGCGCCGTGCGCAGCTTCTGCGCGAGTGCCTGTGCAGCGAGGACTTTTTGGCCAACAAGGGCATAGGCAATGAGATCGGCTTCCACACTTTTTGCTATGACCCCGCGCTGGAGTTTGAGGCGCGTGCATTATTTGACACCCTTTCATGCGATGCCGAGGCCGACAAGCTTCCGTGCACGCTCAAGGTCGTGAACCTTTACGACGCCGTGCTGGCAATTCTCGAAAAGCGCCGTGTCCTCAAGGCTATCCCGCGCCAAGAGGAGCGCCGCGGTACCCAGCGCGTGCTCGAGGACGTGGCCAAGTTCGCCTCGCCCGAGAAAGTTGCCACGTACATCCTTGAGCAGACCGAGCCGTTCGCGCCCGGAGACGTCATTCTCCTCACCGGTGCAGGTGAGGTCTTCCCGTTCTTTCGCATGCACACGCTTCTCCACTGCATGCTTGCGGATTTTGATGAGGTGCCTGTGGTCGCCGCCTATCCGGGCAGTTTCAACGGCTCTTCTTTCCAGCTCTTTAACCGTCTGCCGGCCGACAACTACTACCGCGCCATCGATATCTCGTAAGCACGGCTTCCCGCAGGCATGTCCCTGCCGCCGGTAACAACCCTATGCCATAACGTTCCCAAACCCAAAGGAGCACCCATGGACAACACAATCATTCGCGACCTCTTTGCAAAAGACATTAACCGCTCCATCAACGGCGTGGTCAAGGTCCAGGATTCAAAAGATGGGTCCATCCGCCAAGAGCTTGACGAGTATGTGGTGACGCGCGAGTTGCAGAGGCACTTTGCCACGTTCTTCAAGGCCTACGGCGATGCCATCGATGCGCGCACCGACAAGATCGGCGTGTGGATCAGTGGTTTCTTCGGTTCCGGTAAATCGCACTTCCTCAAGATGCTGAGCTACCTGCTCGAGAATCGCCAGATCGGCGGTAAGAGCGCCATCCGCTACTTTGACGGCAAGATCGTCGACCCCATGGTCGCGGCTGCCATGGAGCGCGCCTGCTCGGTGCCCACGCAGGCCATCCTCTTTAACATCGATAGCAAGGCGGGCCAGTGGAAGCAGGGCGATACGGCTCCCACGGCGCTGCTTCGCGGCTTTGAGCGCATGTTCTACGAGGCGCGCGGCTTCTACGGCGAGGACCTCAAGCTTGCAAAGCTCGAGGACTACATCGATTCCCTGGGCAAGACCCAGGAGTTCCGCGAGGCCTTTGAGCGCGTGAACGGCGAGTCCTGGCTCCAGACCCGCGACACCTACAGCTACTTTGAGGACGACGTGGTCGAGGTGCTGCAGAGCGTGCTCGGCATGAGCGAAAAGGCCGCATGGAACTGGCTCGAGGGTTCTGAGGACGAGGTTTTGGCCCCCGATGTCTTTGCCAAAAAGGTCAAGGACTACGTAGACGCTCAGGCAGCGGCCCACGGCGGCAACTTCCGTTTGCTCTTTATGGTCGACGAGGTGGGTCAGTTTATTACAAACGACAAGGACCCAAGCCTTATGCTGAGCCTTCAGACCATCGTCGAGGAGCTGGGTGCCGCCTGCGGTGGCCGCGTGTGGGTGATGGTTACGAGCCAGGAGGCCATCGACAACCTGAGCCTGCCCGTGGGCAACGACTTTTCAAAGATCCAGGGCCGCTTCAATACCCGCCTTTCGCTCTCCAGCTCCAGCGTGGACGAGGTCATCCAGCGCCGTGTGCTCGAGAAGACCGCGCCGGCGGCCGATATGCTTGCACAGGTCTACGAGCAAGACGCCGCCGTGCTTAAAAACAACTTTATCTTTGAGGGTGGCTCGCGCTCCGACCTTGCCGGCTACGCCAACTCCAAGGATTTTGTGGCCAGCTACCCGTTTGTGGGCTACCAGTTTAAGCTCCTGCCCGACGTGATGACCGAGGTGCGCAAGCACGGTGTCAAGGCCAAGCACATGTCAACGGGCGAGCGCTCCATGCTGAGCGCGTTCCAGGAGAGCGCTCAGGCCATCCAGTATGACCAGACCGGTGCACTCGTGCCGTTCTGGTGCTTCTTCGACACTATCTCCAAAGACCTTGAGCACGGCATCAACCAGGTGGTCGACCGCGCGGTCCGTGCGGCCGAGGACGCAAAGGGCCTTGAACCCTACGACGTTCAGGTGCTCAAGCTCCTGTACCTGATTCGTTACATCGGCTACGTTAAGGCCACGGTCGAGAACATCTCCATCTTCATGATCGACGGCCTCGACGTGGACATGCGCGCCCTCAAGGACCGCGTCAAGGAGTCCCTTGCCCGCCTGGAGCGCGAGAACTACGTGGCACGCCAGGGCGATGCCTATAGCTTCCTCACCGACGAAGAGCAGGAGATAGCGCAGGAGATCGCACGCACTCCGGTCGATAACGCGCAGGTGATCGAGTCTATCAAAAAGCGCCTGTTCGACAGCATCTACACCGCGCGTAAACTCAACCGCGGGGCCAACGACTTTCCGTTTGACCGCTATGTGGACGGCTCAATCCACGGTGCCAGCATGGGCGGCATGGAGCTTTGCGTGGCGACTATGGCGAGCGATCTGGGCCGTGCGGACGATACCGAGCTGGCCTTGGCTTCTTCGGGCAAAGCCATCGTGGCTTTGAGCGACGAGGCGGATTATTGGGAGACGCTCGTCAACGCCGCCAAGATCCGCAAGTACGCCAAGACGCGAAATCTCCAGGAGCTTCAGCCGAGTACGCGCCAGATCGTCGAGTCCAAGATGCGCGAGGCAGCCTATAACGAGAAAGAGGCCGATGTCCTTTTGAGCGAGGCCGTACTCCATGCACGATGCGCCGTCAACGGGCGCATGATTGAGATCCGTGCTGCCAAACCCGCTCAGGTCTTTGAGCGGGTGCTGGCGCAGCTGTGCGATGTGGTCTTTGAAAAGGCCGACTATATCGGCGCGCCGGTCACGAGCGATTCCGATATTCGCTCTACTCTGGTGGGCAACGTTCAAGTGGGGCTCGCTGGCATGGATGCAGGTAACACGCGTGCGCTCAAAGAGGTCGAGGACTACCTCAAAGTGCAGCACCAGCGCCACCTGGATACCGCTATGGGCGATATCCAGCGCCAGTACCAGCAAAAGCCCTTTGGCTGGCGCGAGGTCGACATCGCAAATGTGGTGGCGCAGCTTGTGGTGGAGCAGCGCGCGCAGGTGCTGTTTGGCGGTCAGACGGTTCAAGCTAACGACAGCCGCATGGTGGCGCTCCTGCGCAAGGATGCCGATAAGGCCCAGGTGCGCTTGCGTATGCGCATGAGCGACCGGTTGCTACGCGCCACGGGCGAACTCATGTGTGACCTGTTTGATCTCAAGACCGTACCCTCCAACGAGGATAAGCTCGTGGCCGAGCTCAAAGAGCGCCTTGAGGGCTTGCGCGAGGCGTGCCTCGCCATGGCACGCGACTACTACACGGGCATCAAGCCGGCCTACCCGTATCCCGGTGAGGACGAGTGCGAGAAGATGCGCTCGGAGGTGGCCGACGTCCTTAAGGACCAGAACGAGGCCGAGGCGTTCTTGACCACGTTCACCAAGCATGAGGAGCGTTTGCTCGATGCCAAGGAAGACTTTGACAAGGTGGTTGAGTTCTTCGAGTCCAATCAACGAACAGCGTTTGACCACGCCAGGGATTTCTTGAACCGCACCGAGGGTATCGAGTATGCCTCCGATGACATTCCCGGTGCGGTGGAGAACGTGGCAACGGTTCGTGAGATCCTCAAAGATCCCAAGCCCTACGGCCGTATTAAAGACCTGCAGCCGCTTATGGATCCCGTCGAGGATGACATGAAAAAGCTGTTGGGCATCCGCCGCAATGAGTTTTTGTGTCGCATCGAGAGCGATCTGCAAGACCTGCGGGCGCAGGCCGAGAGTCAAAAGGGCTTTGTCAATCAGGCCAAGGATGCCATAGCAGACGCCGGCACTAAATACGAGTCGTTCAAAAACCGTGCCCACAGTGCTCAAAGTCTCAACGAACTGAGCGTTGTTGTAACTAACTGGGGCGACTGGCTCAGTGCGGCGGCCAACGAGATGTACGACGCTGTGGATGAGGCCCGCGTGCGTATGGACAACGAGCGCCGCACCACCGAGGTCATGAGTACGGGCGAGGTGGTCAAGAAGGTCTTCAACAGGGGCGCCGCACCGTCTGCTCCCGTGCCCGCGCCCAAGCCCCAGCGCAAGATCAAGACTGTGCGCCGCGCCGATCTGGCCAAGCCGAGTCGTCTCTTGTCCGCAGAGGACGTGGAGCGCTACGTGGACGAACTGCGCTCCCGCCTTATGCAGGCGCTCGCTGCAAACGACGAGATCCGTATCAACTAACCCGCGGAGCCACCGGTGCCAAAGCGCGCACCGGTGGCTTATGGCGTTTAGAAAGGCTCATCAACCATGAACGATTCTGCTCTTAAGAGCTTCTGCACCTGGGCCCGTACGGAGCTCATCAAAGGCGTGGAGGCGCAGATGGTGCGCTACGGCATCACCGAACCTGCACCCGCGCCCGTTGGGTCCGAGACCGTCAGCGGCCTGCCCCTAAGTCCGGCTGAGATTGAGCAACGCGACGAACTGCTGCGCATGCAGGCAGAGGTGGGTCACGAGGCGCTGCGCGACCGTGCGGCCTACACCTGGTTCAACCGCATCGTGGCCATTCGCTTCATGGATGCACGCGGATGGCTTCCCAGCCGTATGCGCATGCTAAGTCGTGCGGACGGCAGCCATGGCAGCGAGGCCGTGGAGAACGCATTGGACGTGGAAATAACGACGGCCGATACCGATCGCATAGCCGAGCTCAAGATGGCGGGCTTGGATGAACCGTTGTGGCGCTACCTGTTTGTTGCTCAGTGCGAGGAGCTTGCCGATTGCCTGCCGGGCGTCTTTGAACGCGTGGGCGGAGCCATGGAGCTGCTGTTGCCCCAGGGCCTCATGATGGCTGACAGTGTGGTGGGCAAACTCAATGCCGTCCTCACTGACGAGGACTGGCGCGAGGGCGTGACCGTTCTGGGCTGGATGTATCAGTACTACAATGCCGACGTTAAAGACGAGTTCTTCAAGTCCAAGCGCAAGGCAGCGGCGGCGGACATCGCGCCCGCCACGCAGCTCTTCACCCCCGAGTGGATCGTGCGCTATATGGTCGAGAACTCGCTCGGCCGTCTGTGGATGCTCAACAATCCGGGGAGTTCGCTACGCGAGCGCATGGAGTATTACATCGAGCCCGATGCTGGGCACGAGGACTTTATTCGCATTTCGAGTCCCGAGGAGATAACCCTCTGCGACCCCGCATGCGGCTCGGGCCATATCTTGGTCTATGCGTTTGAGCTGCTCTTCCATATGTACGAGGAGCGCGGCTATCGTGAGCGCGAGATTCCCGAGCTCATTCTTACTAAAACTCTTGCAGGTATGGAAATCGATTCCCGCGCGGCACAGATCGCGGAGCTGGCGCTTGCCATGTGCGCCCGCGAGCACGACCGTCGCTTCTTTAGGCGTGGCGTTCGCGCCGACGTTACCGTGCTCTCGAGCATCCCGCTAGGGGAGGACGAGCTGCCGGGTAACAAGAAGCTCGCCGAGGAGCTGAGTCATTTGGGCGAGATCGGTTCGCTGCTCAATCCCTCAGAGGACGAGATCGACGAGCTCAAGGCTGCCGCCGCGAGTTGTTCCGATGACCTTTTTGCCGCTACGGCCAAAACCAAGCTCGAAAGCGCCGTCGCCATTTGCGAGAAACTGTCCCGTCGTTTTATCTGCGTCGTGGCGAATCCTCCGTATATGGGCAGCAGCAGCTTTAACCCCTTCATGAGCAAGTGGGTCAAGAAGAACTACCCCGACGTGAAGAGTGACCTCTTCTCCAGCTTTGTCGTTCGCATGTTCAGTCTCGCCAAGGACCACGGCGAGTGCGGAGTCATGTCGCCTTTCGTCTGGATGTTCATCGGAAGCTATGAGAAGCTCCGCAACGAGATTATCGACAACAGAACGCTGACCTCTCTCATCCAGCTTGAGTACTCGGGCTTCGCTGGCGCGACCGTGCCCATCTGTACCTATACGTTCCACAATTCGTTCGTCAAGGGCTACAAGGGCGGCTATGTGCGCCTTTCGGACTTCGTTGGTGCTGCTGTCCAGGCCCCCAAGGCCCTCGAGGCAATCCAAAACCCCGACTGCGGCTGGTTCTACCGCCGCGACGCCGACACCTTCAAGCAAATCCCCGGCACCCCCATAGCCTACTGGGCCAGTGACGGGTTACTCTCTGCATTCTCTTTGGGCCACTCCATTGGCGATTACTCGGACTATACAGGGTCTCAAAATAAAACAGGCGACAACAATTTATATTTGCGCTTGTTTTGGGAGGTCGGCGCGCGTTCGGTTGGGCGAAAAGGCTCATGGGCTACTTACTCAAAGGGCGGCGACTTTCGTCGATGGTTTGGCAATCTTCATTGGTTGGTTTCGATCAAAAAGGACGCAATTGAGTTTTACCAGAGTAATCCGACCTCCAATTTGCTGGCGTCAAAATATTGGTTCAGTGAAGGCGTTTGTTACACAATGCTGACATCAGGCAAGCCGAGTTTCAGGCTGTTGCCGCCGACGGGCGGATTTGACATGGCCGGCCCATGCATTTGTGGCCTGGGCTCAAGCGAGAACTGGACCCTAGGTTTCCTTAATTGCTCTATTGCCGCCGATGTCCTCAGCATGCTTAACCCTACTCTTAACATGCAGGCGAGAGACATCAAAGCACTTCCCATGCTTATTTCCGCTGAGTATAAACCGGCAATTAATAGCCTGGTCGATAGCAATGTGTCCATTTCAAAAAATGATTGGGACTCGTTTGAAACCTCTTGGGATTTCAAACGTAACCCTTTGGTTTAGGTGGGGTTCATGTTTGAATATATTTCAGCAAATGAAGTTGTCTTTGTTGAGGCGAATCCTGCATGGGTCAAAAACGGTATGACGTGCAAGTCTTTGGGCCCTATACTATCGCCGCTTCTAAGGTTCTTTGTTGTCGAAACTCCCGCTCCGGGATTGTCCAACAGAAGCGTTTCGGTCTCTGAATACGGATGGGATGCTCCTTGGAGAAAGCCTCAATATTTGAATAAAAAGCTAAAGGCAGCAAGCTCAAATAAGTCTTTATATTGGTCTGCCGCGGCTGTTGGTGATATGGAACAGGCTTTGCGTAATGCTGATTTGTTTGATTGCGCCGGCATCGAGTCAAAGCCCTTCGAGTCTGCTGTCTTTTATGATGCCAAAAGCAATCAAACGATCAGTTTGTTTTATCACTTACGAAATGGATTTGCTCACGGCAGATTCTGTGCATTTAAGTCAAAGGGCGATATATGGTTCGCTATCGAGGATGTTGCAGGAAAACGAAAGGATGACCCGGCAGGTGACATCAAAAGACTCACTGCAAGAATTCTAATCAAGAATTCGACTCTATGTAAATGGATGAAGCTGATAAAGGCTGGGCCTGATATTCGTTAATGGGTTTCAGCTCGTGTCCGGGTATTTAGTTGGCTTTAACTAGTGAGCTGAGAAATGATATCAAGTTGTCTTTCCTTTACGCTTGATGCAATTCGCAGGGTTTGGCTTGCGACTTCATGAGTCACTAGTGCGTTTTTGCAAATGCCCGATGCGGTGAATAGCTTTTCCAGAAGTCGATCGGTAAGGTCGGGGTATTTTTGGAGATTTCGGTCCCTTAGTTTAAGCCTCTTGACAACTCATCAACAATGAAAGGACGGCCCCATGGCCACTTTACTTCAAGAAAAATACGAGGTTCGCAAGGCCGAGGTCAATGCTCGCTTTGAGCAGCTTCGCGCTAACGAGGAGGAGCTCAACCGAATCTTCGCCAAGATCTACAACATGGAGGGCGAGGTGCCCATCGAGGTCGAGGATAAGTACGTATCGGTGGCGCGCATCTTCGATACCGCCGATGAGATTCCCGAGAGCTACAAGGGCAACAAGTACGTGCGCACCAAGCGCGACGAGATCACCTCACTCATTAGCTATGCCGTGGGCTGTATGTTTGGCCGCTATTCGCTGGACGTGGACGGTCTGGTCCTCGCCGACCAGGGCGCCACGGTCTCTGACTATCTGGCCAAGATGCCCGACCACGATAACGTGACCTTTATGCCCGATGGCGACAACGTGCTGCCCATTACCGACGACGAGTACTTTGACGACGACATCGTTCGCTATTTTATTGACTTTGTGCGCACTGTGTACGGCGAGGAGACGCTCGAGCAGAATCTGGCCTTTATTGCCGAGGCGCTCGGCGGCAAGGGCACCTCGCGCGAGGTCATCCGCACCTACTTTTTGAAGGACTTCTTTAAGGACCACTGCCAGACCTATAAGAAGCGCCCCATCTACTGGCTGTTCGACAGCGGCAAGAAGAACGGCTTCAAGTGCCTTGTTTACATGCATCGCTACCAGCCTGACCTGTTGGCTCGCATCCGCACCGACTATGTGCATGAGCAGCAGGAGCGCTACCGTGCCCAGATCGGGTATGCCAACGATGCCCTTGTCAGTGCCGAGCGCGGCGAGCGCGTGCGCTTGGATAAGCGCATCAAAAAGCTCAACGACCAGCTCAAAGAGACCATTGCCTACGAGGAGAAACTGCACCACTTGGCAGACCAGATGATTAAGATCGACCTGGATGACGGCGTCAAGGTCAACTACGCCAAGTTTCAGGATGTGCTGGCGAAGATTAAGTAACTGCAGATACGGTAAGGATATTCATGCCCAAGATTGATGTAGAAGAACAACTCAAGCTGCGATTTTTGCAGCCGTTGTCCTCATGCGCGCCGCGCCGTGTGGTGGTTTGGCACGATGCAGACGGCGAGTTTGCTCCTGAGTTTGAGCGATTGGCTGCCGAGGGTTTCGACGGCGTGGGGGCCGGTGCCGGAGTAATGCCTGCTCACGGTGACTTTGAGCGCCCGGTTCGGTTTGTTGAGGCCTGCGAGGGCCGCATGTTTGCCGTCAAAAAACTTATCAACCGCGATGACCTTGCGAGCGATATCTTGCTGTATCGCCGTTGCCCGCGCGGCAGGCTTGAGGGTGATTGGCTTGCCGATGTTGAGCTGTATGCCGATCAGTTCCAGGCTGACTATCTTTCGCTTTTGGCCGATCAGCTGGGCATCGAGAATATCGACGCCGTGCGCGAGAGCCTGCGCGAGCACAAGACGTTCTTTGATGCCAAGACCCGCTGCGCTAAGTTTGCCGCGTGTGTTCCGCATGCCTCGGGCGCATCCGATATCGAACTCGGCATCCTTACGGTGATTTTTGGCGGTAAAGAGCTTGGTGACGCGCGCCCCGCGTTTGTGCTGCGCGGCTGCATGACCACACTGCTGCACGAGGGCCCCGAGGCGCTGGCCGCGCTGGTGGATAAGTACAGCGTGCGCGATGTTCTCTCTGCCTTTATGCTGCGCTGCTATGGGTTTGATGGGCCGCTTTACGAGCGTGACTCATTGCTTATGCTTGCATCCCATGTGCTCCTTACGGCAGCATCCACCGCGCTTCCCGAGGGAGCGCTCAAGGGGCTTGAGAGCCATGTGGCTCCCGCCTACGGGCCCTATTGCCTTGAGGCGGTGCGTACGTGGGACCAGACCGCCGATACCCAGGCATCGAGCGAGGACCTATTTGAGATTTGCCGTTTGGTTGAGGACGCCCGCGGACTCTTTGCACGGTTCGAGACCCTGCCAATCGATGCGTTGGCCTCGCTTGACGTGTTCCCGTGCGTCAACGAGGCTGTACTCTCGCAGTTGTTCAGCTCATTTGCCCAGGGTGCGGACCGTGTTGAGGATGCGCGCGCATTTGCTGCGCGCCGCTGCGACCTAAGCTGGTACCGTCGCGTTGAGAGCTACTTTGACCTGCTTGCTGCTGTGGCCCATATGTGCTCTTTTAGGCAGACGCACGCGGGCGGGTTCCATCTGGCGCAACCCCAGCAGGTGTGGGATGCCTACACGTCCGATTGGTATGCCATGGACGTTGCCTATCGCCATATGTGCGCCGCGTATCTGCGGACGCGCTCCGTTGAGTGCGATGTGCTCGAGGAGCCCACCCGCGCTGTGGCGGACTGGGCGGAGAATCTCTACAGCAACTGGTTCTTGGCGGATGCCAATGCCTGCTGGGCAGCCGCTGCGCAAGGGGAGTGGGCCGATTGCGGCTACATCGATGGCCCTGCACGGCAGGATGAGTTCTACTGGCATGTGCTGCCCACCTTTGCGGGCTCTGCCAAAACGACGGTAATTATCGTGAGCGACGCGTTGCGCTATGAGGTGGCCCGCGACGTTGCGTCGCTGCTCGAGCGCGAGCGCGGAGGCAACGTCAAGGTCTCTAGCATGCAGGCGGTCTTTCCCTCCATTACTGAGGTGGGCATGCCCGCGCTGCTGCCACACCAAGCGCTTGAGCTTGCAGCGGATGGCTCGTTTGTGTTGGCTGACGGCATGCCCACTGCCACGACTCCGCAGCGCGAGGCCGTGCTTGCCCACGTTGAGCCCACGGCCCGCGCTTTACGCTCGAGCACATACCTCAACATGACGGGAACCGAACGCAAGACGCTGCTCAAGGACTCAAAACTCGTCTACCTCTATCACAACAAGATCGATGCCACGGGCGAGAAGGCTGCTACGCAGGATGACGTCTTCGGTGCCTGTGCGGACGCCGTGGAGGAACTTGCTGCATTGGCGCGTCGCGTGTGCACCGACGCCCCGGGCGCGCGTGTTGTTATAACGGCGGACCACGGCTTTATCTACACGCGTCGGGAGCTCAACGAGTGCCAGATGCTCGGCAAGTCGGACCTTCCCGTCCTTGACGCTCCCGTCATGTGCGGCAAGCGTCATCTGGTGGTGCCCAACGAGGCCGTGGGCGAGCTTTCGGACGAGGTACGCGGGGTGTTTGTTAATGTTGACATGGGACGTTTGGGCGCCGGTTTTGAGGGGTTTGCCCCGCGCGAGAATGTGCACTTCAAGCGTCCCGGCGGCACTAACAACTACGTCCACGGCGGCATGAGCCTGCAGGAGCTCTGCGTGCCCGTTATCGGTTTTTGGCGTGCGCGCTCGGGTTCCAAGGACTTTGTCGACACGCGCGCGGCGACGTTGCGCGTGCTAAGTGAGGGGCGCCGGGTGACCAACTCGCTCTTCTCGCTCAACTTGATCCAGGAAGAACCAGCCCAAGGCAAGGTCTTGCCGTGCGAATACGAGCTGGTGTTTACCGATGCAAGCGGCAACGAGGTGAGCGATACGGTCAAGGCGCATGCTAACAAGACTTCTGTTAATTCGCAGGAGCGCGTAGTGCATGCCAAGTTTGCGCTGCGCGCGGCGGATGGATTCTCGGCAAAGGGTCCGTACTATCTGGTCTGCCGCGAGCGCGAGACGGGCAAGATCGTTTGGCGCGAGACGTACACCATTGCTGTTTCGTTTGCCCCTGTTGCTGACTTTGGTTTTTAGGAGTGTGCCCTATGTTTGATAGCCATGACGACGATCTGTGGGAAGTTCCCTCGATTGATGTTGATGTGCCTGCGGCGGCTGCGGCGCCTGTGGAGGCCCCGGCGGCTGAGGCTGTTGTGC
>CAJMOM010000041.1:0-12076 GCA_905215005.1 uncultured bacterium
CCGCCCAGGTGCTCCTCGGCATTAAACTCAACGGGCTCATAGGCGCCGGCGGGGTAGTCGACGGCGGCGTGCGTACCTTTGAGGGCTTCGGCGCTGGCAGAGATAAAGTGACGGTAGACCTGCGATGACACAACGGTGATGACCGAGCTCACGGCGGCACCAATTACTGAACCAGCGATACCGATCTTGGAGGCAAGCGCGACGCTCGTGGCGGCAGCCGCGGCGCCGGCGATGATCTGGGGAATGGAAATGTCGTCGAACAGGCCCTTTTTGGGCGCGATGGCCATGGTCTGTCCGATGGAATGGTTCTCGTGCACGCCGTTGTTGAGCGATGCCGGCGTCATGACGCGCGTGCGCGGCGCGTCGGTGTACTTGGTTGTCATACGGGGTCCTCCCGGTGTAAATCTGCTTCGTTTCATGTAGTCATCAGGGTACCCACCAGATGCGAATCGTACGTGACATTTAACAGATACCATCAACTCATCAAGGGGGGCTTGCTGTCTTTGGTGCAATAGCTTGATGCTAAACTGGATTTACGATTGTGAGGTGGTTTACGTGATGTACCCGTATATGACATTCGAAGACGGTACCGAGGTCGTTCATTCTGACCTGATAACAGATGGGGATATCGAAAAGGTTATCGTGCATTTTGAACGGCCGACGGCAGAGGGCTTCGACTCCGCTCGTTGTGAGTTGCCTTCCTGTTCGTGGACTGACTGGGAAGGGCATTTTACTCAGAGTGAAAAACGAGCTTTCGAAGAGTGTTTGAGCAAATCATTTAGATTAGTTCGAGTTTAGTTCGAATATAGAAGCCGAATGCGATGACCTAAAGCGTATGCATTTTTAGTATTAGATGCGTATGAAATGGAGGATGTGAATGGATGAGCTAATAGACTTTAAAAAACGATTTCTCAAGAATGGCGAGCTGGTTTCAATTCCAAAAAAGGAAAGCTATAAAAGAATCATGCTGCTATGGGCCGTCTCTTTCTTTGAATTAAATACAAGTTATACGGAGCTTCAGGTTAATCGTGTGCTGTCACAGCTCTATCCTGATTATGCCGTATTGAGGCGGTACTTGGTTGATTATGGATTCCTATTAAGAGATGAGCGAGGCCTGAAATACGAGGTTAATCGTGATGTTCACGGTATTGAGAGCTAGCCGTCCGGTTCGGGTCCTATATATTGCTAGAGGGATAAGCGAAATAGGCAATTGGTGTGCGAATATTGCTTTGCCAATGCTGATTTACGAGGTAACTCACGATGTTTCTGCAACTGCTTTGATGGTCTGCTGCAGATTTGCCCCCTCTCTGTTTTCAGTTGCGCTCGCGCAGCTGCCTCAGAAGATGGGTATCGGAACACTGCAGGCCATGAGATTGGCAGACTTAATTCGCGCGGGATTATTCGTTTGCTATATTTTTGTTGATAGTAAATGGAGTATGTTTGCTATTACGTGCGCGGTATCGCTTTGCCGAACGGTTGAAATGCCCTGCTTTTACTCGTTGTTAAGAGCCAATACGAATAGTATCAATCGCGACGTAATTAATAATTCGTTTGGGTTTCTGCAGAATTTGATGATGGTTCTGGGGCCAGTTGTCGGCGGTTTTGTTGTCGCTCAATTTGGGGCGGAGGCTGTTCTTGCATTAGACGCGCTTTCTTTTGCCGCGTCGTTCTGGTTGCTGCGAGATGTTCCGTCGGTTATCGAGGTTAATGATAAAGAGGGGATAAGCAAAAATGAAAAAAACAGGACTGCATTTAGTGATCTTAGCGCGAAGCACTTGGCAATTGGTTTCCTATTAATCGATATTTCTAGTGGCGTGGCATTCGGCTCTCTGAATTCTCTTTTGCCAGCTATTGCGCAATTGCAATTTGACTCGTCATCGATACAATACGGATTCCTTCAGAGTAGTCTTACAATCGGACTGTTGTTCGGAAATACAATATATGGTCGTTTAATTAGTGGTTCCGATTGCATTAAATCATATTGTTTTGTGACGTATCTTGCGCTCGGTGCGTATCTGGCGTTTGGCTATCGCTATGCGTCTGGAATATCGTTTATTTTCCTTTTTATCGTCGGTGCCGGAAACGCCATTCAAGATGTGCTTCTCATAACATCGCTGCAGGATTTGGCGAGAGACGAATCTGAATCGATAAGCCTGTTTTCAATTAGGGAGTCTTTGCAATCGGTTGCTGTTGTTATTTCAACACTCCTTGTTTCGCTGTTCACGAGCATCGCGATGTTCTCAATTCTCGTTACAGGACTTGGTGTATTTTCAATTATGATGGTAGTTGTGTTTCAATTGAATTATTTGCGAAAGATGTGACGTTGATATGCCTAAAACGCTTTTAGTATTTCCCCCAGGATGGAGTCCAGTGGGGCCGTATCTTGCCTTGCCTGTTTTGAAGTCATATCTTCAAGAGGTTGAACAATATAAAGTTGACATCGTTGACTTAAACGTGGAATTTTACGATGACCTCCTATCTTTTAGACATGTCGAAGAGTGCTGTAAAAGGTATCGGGAATCAAAGGATTCGTTTAGTTCGAATGTTCAATTAACAATCGAGTTGATACAAAAGTCAGCACTTAATGTTGACGAGGCAAAAGATATTTTCAGATCGAAGAGATACTTTAATCTAAAAGAAAGACAATATGCTGAAAACATTTTTAGAAATGCACTCTATATCATAAATCACGTCTCATATGGAGTTAAATACACGTTCAACTCCATAGATCTGCCCTATGATTATTATTCGACACCAGAAATAATGAAATCGCTTGCGGATACCTTGCATAATCCGTTTATTTCCTTCTATGAAACTGCCTTTCTTAAGCGTATTCAGAGGGAAAAAATCGAGTTTATTGGGATTTCGGTGAGCGGCTGTTTCCAATTGATTTCTGCAGTTACGTTAGCGAAACTGATTAAAGAAGAATGTCCATCTGTTAAACACGTCTCATTGGGCGGCAATTACATTACTCGTTTAGCAGATGACTGCATGAAAGAATGGCATCCCTTTTTTGAATACATTGATTCGATAATGATGTATGACGGCGAAGAGCCGCTTGCACGTCTTCTTGAGGCTCTTGACTCTGGTGATGACAATCTCGACTGTGTTCCAAACCTTTGCCATGCTAAAGGTGGGAAGATATATAAAAACCATCGGATTGAGCAAACATTTATCAACGATACGGTTCCCGATTTCGATGGCTTCGCCCTTTCTAAATACTTCATGCCTGAGTTAATATTGCCGGTTTATTCCTCTAGGCAGTGTTTTAATCATTGCGCCTTCTGCACCATTCCCGGTGCTACCGGTGGTTGTTACCGAAAGATGCCTATATCGAGAGTATTTGAAATAATGTGTCGGTTAAATGAAAAATACGGCACGAGAGTTTTCTCTTTTGTGGATGAAACATTCGAAGGCAAAAGAATGGAGCAACTCGCGGATGAAATAAACGCATCGGGAAAAACGTTTTTCTGGCATGGAGAAACGAGGTTCTCTCCAACCCTAAGTACAGACGTTTTCAACAAGATATACCAAAGTGGATGTAGGCAGATTCAGTTTGGCCTCGAGTCATACAACCAAAGAGTTCTTGATCTAATGAAGAAGAACACGAGAGTTGATTGGATTGATCGCAATATCCATGATTGTCTCAATGCGGGTATTCCTGTTCATCTATTCTTTATGATTGGCTTTCCGACCGAAACTAAAGAAGAGGCTCTGAACACCTTAGCTTATACAGAGAATGTTTTGAATTATTCAAAACAGGTATGTGGTGTTCCATATTCCACGAGAGGATTTACGAATTTTGGTCTCGTTATGGGGTCGGATGATTGGAATCATCCCGATAAGTATGGTGTCTCTGTAATGCCGAAGTCCCAATATGAGGATTTGCGCCTCGAAGTGGATTATGTTTCAGGCACTGGTTTAACTTTAAATGAAGCAAAATCCTTATCTGATGAGCATCATATTGATTTTTATATGCAAGAGGTCATAAACGGTAGCGACACAATTGACTTGCCCCAGCGGCTTCATATTTCAGAGGTGACCTGGATCCTAGATTCTATTCACGCTGTCAGGTATAAGGGACATTTGACCAAAGTAAAGCGACGGCTAACTAGTCTAAATCCAGCTGATCGAATCTGGCTGGATTCCAAGACCTCTGTCGTGCTCGTTGAGCCATTTGCCTACTTCTATAATTCTGAATACCATCATGTCTATGCTGTTTCCCAGTTGGTATACCTTAAGTTGGCCCGTTTATTGGAGGCCGATTGTAGCATTTCTCTTATCCTTGATCAGGGCGACCTCGAGCTGACAAGGACGATAGAAGAACTGTTGCATTATGGATTGCTGAATACAAATATCGATGCCGATTATGTAATGCACGATAATGGTTTTCAATTGGTTAAAAGTTCGTTTGTGAAAGAAGTCGGACGCTCAAAAGAGGGGTTAAGAGTACTGCTGAGTTGTGCCACCCATAGAATGTGTGCGGTTAATGATTTTTCGTTCGCTTTGCTTTCGTTGTTTGAAAAGCCGATTACTAAGAACGAGGTGCGCGACATTTTGAAAAAAGAGGGACTATCGGCAAACGAGGAGCAATTAAACAAGTTGGTTGATAATTGCATGAAAGCAGATATACTACAGTTGATTAGATAGAGGAGGTTTCTGCATGGACGTTATTAACAAAGATCTCTTGGAGCAACTGAAAGAGTTTCAGGAAGAGGGCGTCGTGGTAGAAGTGTTCGACTTTGAGGACTACATGGATAAATTCTGCCATTAGTTTCGGAATTTACTCGCCTCGCTTAAAGGAGAAGTCGATTATCGATTTCTCCTTTTTTAATTAAAGATATTATTGAAATACATGCTCCTAGCACAGGTTGGCCTCTCAGTAAACTGGGAGGTTGCTTTGGCTAGTTAGAGATATGTGAACGTCCGTTAGACTGAATCTCAGGGTAGAAGGGGCCTCCAGTGTCCAGATCAACTAGGCAATGCTGCGTTTCGGCTAATAAGAACGATGGCTTTTTGCGTGTGGCGGCGGCGTCGCCACAGATTCGCGTGGCCGATGTCGAGGGCAATGCCGAGGTTGCGCTGGCGGCTGTTCGCGAGGCTACCGAGCGCGGCGTTCGCGCGCTGGTGCTGCCCGAGCTCAACTTGTGCGGCTATACCGCGGCCGATCTGTTCCATAACCGCACACTGCTGCATGCCTGCGAGGCTGCTCTGGTGCATATCCTCGATGAAACCCGTGAGCTGCCGATCGTCTTTACCATCGGTCTTCCCGTTGCGGTTGCCGAGAATATCTACAACTGTGCCGCCGTGTGCTGCGCGGGCGAGCTTTTGGGCCTCACGGCCAAGAAGTATCTGCCCAACTATGGCGAGTTCTATGAGCGTCGTTGGTTTGCTCCGGCGCCCGCAGATCCCGTGTGGGTCGAGTTTGCCGGTCAGGGTCCGGTTCCGTTGGGTTCGGAGCTTGTCTACCGCTGCTGTGACGAGGGTGCCGAGGATATGGTGCTGGGCGTTGAGGTCTGCGAGGATCTGTGGGTGCCGGCGCCCCCTTCGACCGAGATGGCGCTTGCCGGTGCGACGGTGATTCTCAACCCGTCGGCTTCTGACGAAATCATCGGTAAGGCAGATTACCGCCGCAGCCTTATCTCTAATCAAAGCGCGCGCCTGTACTGTGCCTATGCCTATGCGGACGCGAGCGAGGGCGAGTCCACGACCGATATGGTCTTTGCGGGCGAGAACCTCGTCTACGAAAACGGCTCTAAGCTGGCGGCGACGAAGCTCCTTACCTGCGATATGGCGGTTGCCGATGTTGACCTCGACCGTCTGGTTGCCGAGCGCCGTCGCTCGACGACGTGGACGCGCGCGGACGATGCGCCGGAGGCCACAACCGTTGAATTTTCGTTTGAGGGCGTGCTGGCAGACGAGCCTGTCCTGCGCGATGCACTCGACATTTACCGTGTCTTCCCCCGCGCGCCCTTTGTGCCGGCCGACCACGGTGATCTGGCCGAGCGCTGCGAGACTATTCTCAATCTGCAGACTGCTGGCCTCAAGACCCGCCTTGCCCATACGGGTACCAAGGCTGCAGCCATCGGCCTTTCGGGTGGCTTGGACTCCACGCTGGCGCTGCTTGTGACCGTGCGTGCCTTCGATGCGCTGGGGCTGCCGCGCACGGGTATCACGGCGGTCTCCATGCCAGGTTTTGGCACGACGCATCGCACCAAGTCCAATGCCGAGTCGCTTGCCCGCGACCTGGGCGTGAGTTTCCGTGAGGTTTCGATCCACGCGGCCGTGGAGCAGCACTTCAAGGACATTGAGCACGATCCGACCGTGCAGGACGTGACCTACGAGAACGGCCAGGCGCGCGAGCGTACGCAGATTCTGATGGATCTGGCCAACCAGGCTGGCGGTTTTGTCATCGGCACGGGCGACCTGTCGGAGCTGGCGCTCGGCTGGGCTACGTACAACGGTGACCACATGAGCATGTACGCCGTCAACGCGAGCGTGCCCAAGACGCTTGTGCGCCATCTGGTGCGCTATGCGGCCGATGTCTTTGGCGGGCGCATTGCCGAGGTTTTGCTCGATATCCTCGACACGCCGGTGTCCCCCGAGCTTCTGCCGCCCACGGGCGACGGCGAGATTGCGCAGAAGACTGAGGATTTGGTGGGCCCGTACGAGCTGCACGACTACTTCCTCTACTACCTGCTGCGTTTTGGCTTTGAGCCGGGCAAGATCTACCGTATGGCGCTCAAGAGCTTCGAGGGCGTTTACGACGCCAAGACCGTCCACACGTGGCTGCGTACGTTCTACCGTCGCTTCTTTGCCCAGCAGTTTAAGCGCAGCTGCCTGCCCGATGGTCCCAAGGTGGGCTCGGTGACGCTCAGCCCGCGCGGCGATTGGCGCATGCCAAGTGACGCCAGCTCGCGACTGTGGCTTGCGCAGATCGACGCGCTTAATGCAATTGACTAAGGTTGGCCAAATTGAACCAATACGGGGGTTGCAAGCGTTACACTTTTGCAATCTGATGGCCCGTATCGCGCGGCGCTCTTGTCGGAGCGCCGCGTTTTTTATATCGAAAGGTGGCACCATGCAGGCATCGCAGCGTCTCGACCGCTTTGGCGCGGAGGTTTTCGCCTCGCTCAACAACAAGCTTCTCGCACTGAAGGCTCAGGGCAAGACCATTTACAACATGAGCGTGGGCACGCCCGACTTTAAGCCGTACGACCACGTGGTCGAGGCACTCACACAAGCAGCCCAAGATCCTGAGATGTGGAAGTATGCCCTGCGCGACCTGCCCGAACTCAAGCAAGCCGTGTGCGATTACTATGAGCGTCGCTTTGGCGCTTCGGGCATTACGCCGTCCATGGTGCAGTCGTGCAACGGCACGCAGGAGGGTGTGGGCCATTTGGGCCTGGCCCTGCTCGACCCGGGTGACACCATTCTGGTTCCCGATCCGTGCTACCCGGTCTTCGAGGCGGGCGCCAAAATCGCCGATGCCAAACTCGAGTACTATCCGTTGGTTGCCGAGCACAATTACCTGCCCTATGTGGCGGGTATCGACCCCGAAGTTGCCGATCGTGCCAAGTATATGATCGTGTCGCTGCCCGCCAACCCGGTGGGCTCGGTGGGCACGCCCGAGATCTACGAGGAGATCATCGCTTTCGCCCGCGAGCACGACCTGCTGATCGTCCATGACAACGCATACTCCGACATCGTGTTCGACGGCGAGCCGTGCGGCAGCTTCTTGCAGTATCCCGGTGCGCTCGAGGTGGGCGTGGAGTTCTTCTCGCTCTCCAAGTCGTTTAATGTCACCGGTGCCCGCATTGGCTTTTTGGTCGGTCGCGAGGATGTGGTCTCGGCCTTTGCCAAGCTGCGCGGCCAGATCGACTTCGGTATGTTCTTCCCGATCCAGAAGGCCGCCATCGCCTGCCTGAACGGTCCGCGCGATGAAGTCGAGGCGCAGCGTCTGAAGTACCAGGAGCGCCGCGACGCCCTGTGCGACGGTCTTGAGGACCTGGGCTGGGAGCGTCCCAACGCGCATGGCTCTATGTTTGTGTGGGCCAAGCTTCCCGGTGGTCGCACCGATTCCATGGCGTTTTGCGAGGAGCTCATGGAGAAGGCCGGCGTTGTGGTGACGCCGGGCGCGAGCTTTGGTCCTTCGGGCGAGGGGCACGTGCGCATGGCGCTGGTTCTGCCACCCGATCAGATTGCTTTGGCTGTCGAGGCCATTCGCGAGGCGGGCCTGTATTAGAAAGCTATTTCGCCTCGTCAATAGCTCGAAACCGATTTCGTGCAGTTTTTTTACGAATCCTGCAAACAATTTCGGTAAACGGTCGATTTTTGGCTGCGAATAGGAGCATAATCAAAGTCCCGATTGGATGTATTGGGATTACGGCAAGCCGCTCGGGTCGTTCCCGGGCGGCTTGTTTGTGGAGTGAGATGGGAGTTTCTTATGGTTAACGAGAAGAAGGTCGCTATTGTCGGCTGCGGTTTCGTCGGTTCGTCTTCGGCGTTCGCGCTGATGCAGAGCGGTCTGTTCTCCGAGATGGTCCTCATCGACGTGGACAAGAACCGCGCCGAGGGCGAGGCCCTGGATATCGCGCACGGCATGACGTTTGCCGAGCCGATGAAGATCTACGCCGGCGATTATTCCGATGTCGCCGACGCCGCCATGATCGTCGTCACCGCTGGCGCTGCCCAGAAGCCCGGTGAGACCCGCCTGGACCTGGTCAACAAGAACGTCAACATCTTTAAGTCCATTATCCCCGAGATTAAGAAGTCTGGCTTTGACGGCATTCTGCTCATCGTCTCCAACCCGGTCGATGTTCTGACTTATGCCGCCATCAAGATGTCCGGCTTGCCCGAGGGTCATGTCATCGGCTCCGGCACCGTACTCGACACCGGCCGTCTGCAGCAGATGCTTGGCGCCCACGTCGAGGTTGACCCGCGCGACGTTCAGGCCTACGTCATGGGTGAGCACGGCGACTCCGAGTTTGTCGCTTGGTCCAGCGCTCAGGTTGCCGGCGTGCCACTGAACACCTTCTGCGAGCTTCACGGCCATCTGGAGCATGAGGCTGCTGAGAAGCGTATCGCCGAGGACGTCAAGAACTCCGCCTACACCATCATCGAGAAGAAGCACGCCACCTACTATGGCGTCGCCATGGCCGTCAAGCGCATCTGCACCGCCGTCATGCGCGATGAGCAGACCGTTCTGCCCGTCTCCTCGCTCATGGTGGGCGAGTATGGCCTGTCCGATCTCGCCATCTCTATGCCGACCGTCGTTGGCCGCGACGGCGTTGTCTGCCGCGTCCCCGTGCCGCTGGACGATGACGAGCAGCATGAGCTCACCGCCTCCGCCAAGGCCCTCAAGGACATCATCGACAGCGTCGACTTTTCCTGCTAAATCGAGCTCGCTAGAGCGAAAAGCTACAATGAAGGCGTCCGGGTCAACGCGGCCCGGGCGCCTTTTTGGTGCAAAGTAACCTGACCCCAATGCACCATAGTCGATGGGAGGGCCATGTCGGATTCGCCTAATTTTTTGACCTATGCCCAGACGGCGTTTGATTCGTTTGAGGAGCGGCCGTTCTGCGCGGTGGATAGCCTGGTCTTTGCGTGGTTGTCCTATTTGCGTTTGCCGGGTGATATGGCGGAGCTGACGAACTGGCAGGGCCTAGACGTACGCGAGCTGCTGTGTGCCGAGTGCTACCGGGACATGATTGACGACTTGTGGGACCCAGAGGGGAGCAGGGCCTTGTTGGAGGCCGTGGCAGCAAGCCCTCGCTACCGTGGCGTGCACGTTTGCGGCTATCGTGCCGTGAGCGATGTGGTGGCGACAGAGCAGTTTGCAGCCATGGCGTTCCGGTTTCCGGCGGGGTTTAGTTATCTTTCCTTCCGGGGGACTGACAGCACGATTGTGGGCTGGAAAGAGGACTTTAACATGGCGTTCCGGTGTCCTGTGCCGGCCCAGGAATCCGCGGCGCGTTATGTGGACGAGGCGGCGGATGCGATTGACGGACAGCTTTTTTGCGGAGGTCATTCCAAGGGCGGAAACCTTGCGGTGTACGGTGCGGCAATGTGCTCCGATGTCGCCCGCGAGCGAATCGAACGGGCGTATTCCCATGATGGTCCGGGCTTCGTCGAGGAGTTTCTGAACGGCGACGCCTTTGCCGATCTTTCCGGTCGAATCGACAAGACGCTACCTCGGTCGTCGATTTTTGGCATGATGTTCGAGACACAGGAGGACTATGCCATCGTTGAGAGCACCGAGTTTAGCCTGCTGCAGCACAATCCCTTTAGCTGGGTGGTTGATGGTTGCGACTTCGTGTACTGCGAGCGCCTGTCCGCCGGTGCTCGATACGTTGATGGCTCCATTCGCGAGATGCTGCTTGCGGTGTCGCCTAGCGAGCGCGAGCGTTTTGTAGATGCGTTGTTCTCCGTGTTTGAGGCTACGGGTGCTGAGCGGTTTGCGGATATCGCTGGGAATCTGCGCGAGAGCCTACCCGTGATGCTCCAGGCTGCGCAAGGCTTTGACAAGGATACGCGACGCTTTGTCTCGCAGACCATCGTGGCAATCCTTAAATGCGCATTGCTGCCCAAACGACCCCAGATCGACGTGCCCGCTGCCGGCAAGAGTTTGGCAGAACAGCTCGAGGCTTGGCAGTCCGAACTCTTGCGCTAGCCATTGGTGCAAAGCAACCTGTCCCCGATGCACCAATCTTCGATGCGCCTGGGGCGGGCTCGGCCGCTATACTGGTTCGTGCCGAAATCAATCTAGAACGGAATGCCGTATATGAAAATCAATCACGCGATTCTGCATATCCTGGACTTTGACTCTGCCGTCAACGTTATGAGCCAGCGCGAGCTCGATATCGAGAGCCGCACCGTGCGCAACTTCGTGACCACGCATCTGCGCCGCGCGCGCACCTCGGCCGACAATAAACGCGCCACGTTTGCCGAGAACTCTGCGTTTGGCGGCGAGCTCAAGGGCTATTTCTTTGGCGAGCGCGAGTTCGTGGACCTGTCGCAGCAGATTGCGGAGTTTATCTCCTCCGAGCTCACCAAAGCCGAGAAAGCCGAGTCCACCGACGTGCTCGTGGCCGATTTTGACGACGATGAGGATGCCCGCTGGTTTGCCGTGATGCTGCTGGGCTCCAAGCAGGCATTCATGCACGAAGTGGGCCGCGAGGAAGGGGAGGTGCGCAACGACATCGCGCGCCACTACGCCATTCTGCCGAACCCCTCGCAAAAGGTGCCGAGCTATGCCATCGTGCGTGCGAGCACCATGGAGATCGGCTACGTGGACAAGAAGCGCAAGATTGCCGGCGAGGACCGTATGCTTATCCCCGATGGCCTGCTGCAGTGCGACGCGGGCGTATCGGGCAAGGAGGTCATCGACACCGTGACGCGTGTGGTCGAGGAAGTCGCCGAGGAGCACGGTGCCAATACGGCCGTAGCGCTCGCTAAGGTTAAGGCTGCCGTTGCCGAGAAGGTTGAGGATGACGAGGAGCTGCCGCCTTGGGATATCGTCGATGAGGTCTTTGAGGACGAACCGGTTATCAAGGAGAGCGTGCGCGCGGCACTGACCGAGGAGAAGGTGCCTGAGCGTGTGCCCGTGGAGCGCAAACAAGTCGAGCGCGCGGCCGTACGCAATCACAAGATTCGTACCGACACGGGTATCGAGATCAGCTTCCCGGCAGAGATGGGTTCGAACTCCGAATACATCGAGTTCGTCAACGAGCCCAACGGCCTCATCTCCATCGAGCTCAAAAACATCGGGTCAATTGAGAATCGATAAACTGCGCTTGTAATCTGCAGACAAAGCAAAAAGGCCGGAACCCTTTGGGGCTTCGGCCTTTTTGCTTGGGATTGAATTGCGCCGCAGGTTGAGCATACGCCAGCGAAAACGCCCCTAGGCGAGCAAGGTGACGCGAAAGAGGAGGGCATTGACCTTCTGGTCATGCCCGACGATTGAACGTCAGATTGCCGCCTAGGGGCGTTTGCAGCGTCGGGTCGTTACGGCGTTTGGTAAAACGCCGTAACTATTAGAGCTGGCGCAGGCCCTCCTCGAGGCCGGTCTTGCTGT